>JAGGYV010000369.1 GCA_021162325.1 Desulfobacteraceae bacterium
CTAAATATGCCCGTTTTACCTCCTGGTTGGTCATGAGTTTTTCAGCATCTTCTTCCAGTACGATTTTACCGGTTTCAAGGACATAGCCCCTGTCGGCAATTTTTAACGCCGCATTGGCATTCTGTTCGATTAAAAGCACGGTAAGCTTGCGTTCAGCCTGCAAATCCGCTATCAGCTGAAAAATATCCCGGATAATCAATGGCGCGAGTCCCATGGACGGCTCATCCAGCAGCAGCAGCTTGGGGCGTGACATAAGCGCCATGGCAATCGTCAGCATCTGCTGTTCACCGCCGCTGAGTGTCCCGGCATACTGATTTCGACGTTCCTTTAAAATGGGAAACAGGGCAAATGTTTGCTCAATATCCGTCTTTAACTGTTTTTTACCGTAATGTTTATAAATTAAATACCCACCTATTTCAAGATTATCATACACCGACATAGGCCGAAAAATCTGCCGGCCTTCAGGTACATGGGCAATGCCCAGACTCACCAGTTTTTCAGGGCTGGCACCGGTAATTTCCTGGTCGTGAAAATAAATTTTCCCGCCCCGAACCGGCTGAAGACCGCTGACAGCTCTCAATGTCGTAGTTTTACCGGCCCCGTTCGCCCCCAGCATCGTCACAATTTCTCCTTCACTGACATGCATGGACACATTTTTTAATATGTGTATCAGACCGTAATAACTGTTTACATTTACTAAACGAAGCATATTTTTATATAGGTGTATAGGTTGAAGGTTGAAGGCTGAAGGTCAATTAAAAATTATCTTCATCCATTCACCTCAGTGGTTAATTTTTATCAATCTTCATAAAGGACTCATACCCTGACGGCAATATATAAAAGCACACCAATCATAAAAACTGGCAAGGCGTGCAAAGCCTTCGTAATGATAAGTACTTTTCGTACTTTGAAGCAGCGAAGGATGAAGCGCAACCCAAAACTAAAATTGCAGTTGGACTTTTTATGAAGCCGTCATTATTCGCCCAGATATGCTGCGATTACATCCTCATTTTCCTGGATCTCGACGGGCGTTCCTTCAGCAATTAATTTGCCGAAATTAATGACTGCCACGTAATCTGATATATCCATGACCAGTTCCATATCATGCTCAACCAACAGAACCGTAACATTCATCTGTTTAATCTTTTCAATCAGCTCGCCCATGGCAATGGTTTCCCGTGCATTTAACCCGGAAGCCGGCTCATCCAGCAATAAAAGCTTTGGTTCAATTGCCAATGCCCTGGCAATCTCAAGCATGCGCTGGTTCCCTAAAGGAAGACTGCCGGCCGGTGCATGAGCATGTTGGGCAAGATTTAAAAAATGAAGTTGTTCTTCTGCAGCTTCCTGGATCCGTTTTTCTTCTTTCCGTAAAAATGGCGGTAAAACACAAGAATAAAAAATCCCTGCGTTGGAACGAAGATGTCGTCCGACCATGATATTTTCAATCACACTCATTTTCGGAAAAATCTGAACATTCTGAAACGTCCGGCCAATGCCAATTGACGCAATGGTATGGGGTTTCATTTTGTTTACAATGCGTCCGGCAAACTTAATATGACCGGATGATGGCGCAAGAAAGCCGGTTACCAGATTAAAAATGGTTGTTTTCCCGGCTCCGTTGGGCCCGATCAATGATGTGATAGCCCCTTGTTCTATTTGTAAAGACAAATCGGAAACAGCAACCACACCGCCAAAATTCTTCCGCAACATTTCCAGTTCAAGAATACTATTTGACACGATCGGATGCTCTCTTTGAAAACTTTTTAAAAATTGATCGGACAAACTGCGTGATATTGCCAAATCCCTTAAACAATCCTTCCGGAAGGAAAAGCATAATAATCAATAGGATAAAGCCATAAACCAGGGTATCATAATCCGGCTGATAGGCAATGCCCAGAACCTGCAAATAATCAGATAAAAAAGATAGAAATTCCGGCAGCAGTGACAGAAAAACAGCACCAATCAAGGCCCCCCAGATATTATGCAATCCGCCGACCGCCACCATGGTAACCAGCAGTATGGAATGTGAGACATCAAATGGTCCCGGATCAATATAATTCATATAATAGGCATACAGACTGCCACTTACCGAGGCAAACACCGCACTTAGAATAAAAACCTGCACCTTATATGATGTGATGTTAATACCCAGAGAAGAAGCCGCATCCTCACTCCCGTGAATGGCCTGCAGGCCACGCCCCACTCTTGAATTAATCAGATTAAATGCAATATAGACCCCCAGCGCGACAACACTCCAGGAAAAATAAAAATACTGCTTATCTGAACTTAGAACATACCCGAAAAAATCCAATCGCGGAATATTAACAAGTCCCGAAGGCCCACCGGTCAAATCAACAGCTGCCACCGCCACAATATGAACAATGGATGCAAACCCCAATGTGGCCATGGCCAGATAATGACCCTTTAATCTTAAAGCGGGAATGCCAAGGCAGAACGCAATGACGATGACAATCAAAATCCCGCAAAACATGGCAAGCCATGGAGACCACGCAAATTTAGCGGTTAAAATGCCTGAGGTATATGCACCGATGGCAATAAACGCGCCATGGCCGATGGAAATCTGCCCGGCATATCCCATCAGCAGGCAAAGGCCGATACACGCCAGACAATTGAACGCTGTAAATATTAATACGCCGAGATAATAATCATTGGTAACCATAAACGGGATCAAAATAATCCCTATGATTAGAATTAAAAATCCGACGCTGTTTTTTCCACCCATATTAAAACTCTTTTAACCTCATGGCTTCGGAACTCCCAAAAATACCGCTGGGCCGAATAAACAGAACGAACAGCAAAATCACCAGCGCAATGGCATCCATATAGTGAGAGGATATATATCCCGCCCCAAACGCTTCTAAAATGCCTAACAATACACCGGCAACCACGGCCCCCATGCTGTTGCCAAGCCCGCCCAGAACAGCTGCGCCAAATCCTTTTAAACCCAGCATGGCCCCCCGGGCATAATCCATCTGTATGATCGGTGTAATGATAATCCCGGCAATGGCACCGATACCGGCGGATAAAGCAAATGACAGCATGACCATTTTCCGGTCATTAATACCGGCCAGACGGGCGGCATCCCTGTTAATGGCACACGCGCGCATGCATTTCCCTGTCATGGTGTAATTAAAAAAGATCACATATACAACAACAAGAAAAAGAAGGATCGCAAAAATCCACAATGTCTGCGGCAGGATGGTGGCGCCATAGAAATCAAGCGGTTCCGTGCTTGAAAAATGCCGCATGTAATGAGACCCTTTTCCCCAAAAACACATGGCCGCTCCCTTGATAATAATTGAAACGGCGATGGTGATAATGATCAATCGTAAAACAGTCGGTTCTTTCACAGGATTAATGGTCAGGCGCTCCATTAAAATACCGGCGACAATGACAAAAAGAACCGTCAGGATAAAGGCAAAAACAATTGACAGGTTAAATGCCATTGTTAATGACACCATCATCAATCCGCCCAAAACAACAAACTCCCCCTGGGCAAAATTGATAATCCCGGTCGAATTGTAAATCATGTTAAACCCCATTGCGACCATAGCGTAAATGCTGCCGCGCTGGATTCCCATGATTAGAAATTGAAGCACATCAACGAATGTGCCGTCCGAATAACTCATGAACCCCGCCTGTCCATCAACACATGATTATGAAAAATAATTTACATGTAGGCCGGGTTTCTTACCCGGCAATCGGCATCTTCTATTTGCCGGGTAAGAAACCCGGCCTACGATTAATTTAAAACCAGACTCATCAAGAAGTTTTTTGGGAGCCTAAAAGCCACCCCTTACCGATTCCTAAATTATATCTCAGCATTTCAGATAAAACTTATCCGCTGTTGATGATTTTACCCATCATCAACAGCGGATAAATAGTCCCTGAATGGAAAGTGTCTCAATTCTCACTTTCCTGTCATCGAGAGAGGTACGACCGAAGCAATCTCATTAAAGCCAAGGGATTCGTCGTTCGTTCCTCTCTTCTCGTAATGACAACTCGAATACTAAGGTTTTAATTAAACCACTAAATAATTTAATATTGATAATATCAATGAAAAAATATCAATCCTTTAAAACAACAAATTTACCGTCTTGTACCGTCAGCATCTCAAAAGCATCTTTGCCCAGCCCGCAGTGATCTGCCGGTGACATTTTAAATATACCGGCCGTACCGACGAATTCGGCTTTTTCAATTTCATCACGAAGCGTTGCCGGGTCATCACCCACTTTCTTTAATGCATTAATAACAATCCACAAGGAATCATAGGCATGACCGCCAAATGTGCTGACCGTATCATTATATGTTTTTTCATAGGCTGCTTTGTAGTCTACCAGTACTTTTTTCTGGGGATTCGTATCCGGCACAGTATCTGCCGCAAGAAGTCTTCCGCCGGGAAAGATGATCCCATTTCCGGCTTCACCGGCAGCAGCCGCATATTTAACATTTCCGAACCCATGACTTTGATACAAGGGGATTGCCAGCTTCAGCTGTTTCATATTCTGAGGAACAATGGACTGCGCCGGAACGATCGACCAGTTGACCAGTGCCTGGGCGCCGGCATTTTTTATTTTCAGCAGTTGTGCGGTCATATCCGTATCTGCCGGACTGTATGTTTCGTCAGCGACAATCTCAAGTTTATATTCTACAGCAATATCCTTTAATTGGGTACGGCCGGCAGCACCGAAACCGGTTGTCCCGGAAATGATGCCAATCTTTGTGATCCCCTTGGATGCCATGTGATCATAAATCCGTTTTACACAATCACTGTCTCTTTGCGGAACTTTAAATACCCATTTCCGCTCTTGGACCGGTGTGACAATAACCGCAGCACCCGCACAGGACACCAGCGGAATTTTGGCTGCCTGAACAACCGGAATAACTGCCATACTCGTTCCACTTCGCGATGGGCCGACAATCGTGCAGACTTTATCATTATTTATAAGTTTCTTTACCGCATTTACCGCACGCGTATTTTCACCGCCTGTGTCTTCCAAATGTAAAACAAGCTTGTGTCCATTAATACCGCCTGCAGCGTTGATTTCTTTTGCGATCATTTCAGCCGTATTCCACTCAGGTTCACCCAACCAGGACGCTTTCCCGGTTTTGGCAAAAACACATCCCACATCATAATCTTTTAATCCGGCTTTCTTTTGCGCATACAGACTTGGTGTTGAAAAAGCAAATAAGAGTGTGACAGCCATCGACAAAATTAAAATTCTTTTTTTCACGGTAAACATCCTCCTGTGTGTCTATTATTAAAATAGTACTCTTTACCTTCCGCCAAATTATATGCATAAGCCCGATTCAGGCTGTGTTTTAATTTTACAAAGCCTTCAGTCTTTTAAAACAACAAATTTTCCGTCTTTAACCGTCAGAATAGCAAAATCATCTTTGTCCAGGCCGCAATGATTTTCAGGAGAATATTCAAAAACACCACCGACACCGATAAATGTTGTTTTTTCAAGCTCATCACGGATCTTTGCCGGATCATCACCTACCTTTTTTAATGCATTGATCACCAGCCACAGTGCATCATAGGCATGTCCGCCGAATGTGCTGACATGGTCATTATACGTTGACTCATATGCTTTTTTATAAGCCGCAAGAACTGCTTTCTGGGGATGGTTATCGGCGAGCGTATCCACCGCCATAATTCTTCCGGCCGGGAAAATACAGCCTTCAGCAGAATCTCCGGCCGCTTCGGCATATTTGATATTGGCAAACCCATGGCTCTGATACAGCTGCGTGGTCATTTTTAACTGTTTCATATTTTTTGAGACAATTGACTGGGCCGGTACAATTGACCAGTTGATAATTGCCAGGGCACCTGACTTTCTGATTCTGATTAACTGGGCAGTCATGTCTGTATCTGCCGGGCTGTAAGTTTCATCGGCAATAATTTCAATACCGTATTCACCGGCTAATTTTTTCAGCTGTTCTCTGCCAGCCGCACCGAATCCGGTGGTACCGCTCATGATACCGATCTGCTTGATGCCGTTGGCCTTCATGTGCTCAAAAATGTTCCGGGCCGCATCACTGTCATCCGGCCCCACCTTAAAAATCCATTTTCGCTGATCTGCCGGAGCAGTTATCACAGCGGCAGATGCACAGGAAAGCATGGAAATTTTTGACTGTGTTGCAACAGGAATAGATGCCATAGAAGTGCCGCTTCTGGAAGGCCCGATAATAGCGCATACGTTGTTCTTTTTAATCAATTTTTTAATGGCGTTCACGGCACGGGTATTGTCACCCTGGGTATCTTCAATATGCAATAC
>JAGGYV010000277.1 GCA_021162325.1 Desulfobacteraceae bacterium
GCTGGTGGTCATTTACCGCTGTATAGCTGACGTCAAACTGATTTTGCTCGATAACAGCTGTAATTTTCCCCTCACCGTTGTCTTCCACTTCCATGGGAAGGGTTTCTTCCTTAATTTTAAGCCTGTAATCCACGAAGATATCTCCTTTATAAGCCTTGCCGCCAGTTCCCCAACGTCTGCCAGGGCGTGGGCATCTCATCTTTTGCTGAAACCAATTTCTTCGCCTTCCGGTTGCCGCACATTTCATCAACCACAAAGGCAATCCTTGCCAAATCTGCATCAGACATATCCGGCTGCCAGTCTGAAAAATGGGTTTCAATAAAATTCGTATACACCTCACCTTGATTAAAAGACGCTGATTGCAAAACATCCATCAAAAAATCAATGGGTGTTTTGACGCCGATTACAATATAACTCTTTAACGCTTTGATCATTTTTGCAATCGCAAGTTCTCTCGTTTGGGCATGAACAATTAATTTTGAAAGGATCGGATCATAATCCACCGGCACTTCAAAACCGGAATACACCCCGCAGTCATTTCGGATTCCCGGCCCGGTAGGTTCCTTTAAAAATGTTATGGTTCCGGGAGACGGGAAAAAGTCCTTTTCAGGGTCTTCTGCATAAATCCGGCATTCAATGGAATGACCGCGCCCTGAAATATCTTCCTGTTTAAGCGTCAGTTCTTCACCATATGCTATTTCAAGCTGCAAGCGGACTAAATCAACACCGGTGATCATTTCCGTGACCGGATGCTCCACCTGGAGACGGGTATTCACTTCCAGAAAATAAAATTTATTATTTTCATCCACCAAAAATTCAACAGTGCCAGCGTTGACATATCCGGATGCCTTGGCCGCAGTAACCGCCGCTTTTCCCATTTCCTCCCTGAGCGCCGGAGTCAGCACCGAAGACGGCGTTTCTTCAATGATCTTCTGGTGCCGTCTTTGGATCGAGCATTCCCTTTCCAGCAGATGGATGGTGTTTCCGAACTTGTCCGCCAGTATCTGAAACTCTATATGGCGGGCTTTTGTGAAAAACTTTTCCAGATAGATTTCACCATTGCCGAATGCATTGACCGCTTCCCGGGAAGCGGCTGCGCAGGCATCAGCCATTTCTTCAGATGAGTGGACAATCCGGATGCCTTTCCCCCCTCCGCCGGCCGTGGCTTTGATAAGCACCGGATACCCAAGTTTTTCAGCTTCGACGATCATGATATCCGCATCTGCTTCCGTACTGGTCAATCCCGGCGTTACCGGGATTCCGCTGTTGACCATTATTTTTCTAGAAGTTATTTTGTCTCCAAGATCCTTGATCACCTGGGCCGGAGGCCCGATAAATACAACGCCCTGTTGTTCACATTTTTCCACAAACGCGCTGTTTTCTGCCAAAAACCCATAACCCGGATGAATAGCTTCCGCGCCGGTTGTTTTAGCGGCGGCAATGATTTTATCCATATTCAGATAACTCTGAGACGGTTCGGATGCCCCTAGATAAACGGCTTCATCAGCAGAAAGCACATGCAATGCTTTTTCATCCGCATCCGAATATATTGCCACGGTTTTCACGCCCATTTCCCGGCATGTATTGATCACCCGAAGGGCGATTTCTCCTCTGTTTGCAATCAGTATTTTTTTAAACATTTTTATTTTCCCTAATAAGCCCTAAAATATAGACTGCTTTAGATGGGCAAAAAAAGCGCCACCAATTTCAAAACCATCTCAAATGGCCCCGTAAAAAGTTGCAGAATGGCTAAGTTAAAAATCACACCAATCCCATAAAAGTTGGCAAGGCGTAGTGATTTTTCAGGCACAAAATTATACAAGTCGTATCTTGAGTGTCTGAAAAATCACGACAACGCAGTAGATGGGACTTTTTAACGACGCCATCTACATGCGGAAGACGCCGAAACCGTATGCATCATCCCTGATCGGAGCGTTCAGCGACGCTGAAATGGCCAGCCCCAGAATATCTCTTGTCTTGACCGGATCAATAATACCGTCATCCCATAGCTGGGATGTGGCATAATAAGCATTTCCTTCCTTGCGGGCATTTTCAATCACCGAGTCCTTGATAAAATCCGCTTCCTCTTTTGTTAACGGTGCCTGCCCAAGCCGTTCCCGCTGGTCGTTAGTGATGGTTTCAAGAACACCGGCGGCCTGCTCGCCGCCCATCACCCCGATCTGGGCATTGGGCCACATCCACATGAACCGCGGCGAATAGCCCCGGCCGCACATGGCGTAATTACCCGCGCCAAATGACGCGCCTACTACAACGGTAAACTTGGGGACTGATGCAGTTGAAACGGCATTCACCATCTTGTGCCCATCTTTTGTAATGCCCAATCGTTCATATTGACCGCCCACGATAAATCCGTTGATATTCTGAAGGAATAACAACGGTATTTTTCGTTTGTCGCACAACTGAATGAACTGGGTGGCTTTTTTGGCACTATCTGAAAATAAAATTCCGTTGTTACCCAGAATACCCACCGGATACCCATGGATATGCGCCCATCCGGTTACCAGGGTCGGACCATACATTTCCTTGAATTCCAAAAACTTGCTGCCGTCCACAATTCTGGCAATCACTTCCCGGCAATCATAGGGTTTCGCCAGGTCCGGGCTCACGATTCCGTACAATTCTTCTGGATCATAAAGCGGCGGTTCCGGTGCCATCATGGTGAGCTTTGATTTTTCGTTTGCCGGCAGATTTTTGACAATACTCCGAATAATCTGGATGGCATGAGAATCATCTTCCGCGTAATAATCAGACACACCGGACTCACTGCAATGCAGTTCCGGACCGCCCAGTTCATTGGCGGTGACTTCTTCTCCGGTAGCCGCCTTGACCAAGGGGGGACCGCCAAGAAAAACAGCGCCATGCCCTTTGACATGCACAATATCATCACACATGGCAGCACCATATGCACCGCCGGCCGTACAAAGACCCATCACTCCGACAATCTGAGGAATGCCCATTTTAGACATCCTGGCCTGGTTGTAAAATATCCTGCCGCCGTCATCCAGGTCCGGAAAAATTTCCGACTGCATGGGCAGATACGCACCGGCTGAATCAAGCAGAGATACCAGGGGAAGCCGATTTTCCATGGCAATGGTCTGAGATCGTAATGATTTTTTCACCCCCATGGGGTAAATAGAACCCCCTTTAATGGTCGCATCATTAAGACTGACCAGGCATTCCCGACCTTCAATCACGCCGATACCGACAATCACGCCGGCTTTATGGATCTTGCCGTCATACATTCCTTTTGCCGCCAAAGGGGCGATCTCCATAAACGGCGTATTTTTGTCGAGCAATAATTCCAGCTTTTTTTTGGCCGGGATTTTGCCGGATTCCTTTTCCCGGTCAAGCGCTTTTTGTGATCGCTTGTTCATGGCAATGTCAAGCTCGTTATTCAAATCTTCAACAAGGGCGGTCATCTCCTGAAAATTTTTTTTATAGCCTGCCGAATTTACATCAATTTTACTTTCAATTACTTCCATGGTTTAATTCCTCACTGTCGATCAATTATTTTTAATCACAAAACCTGAAGCCCGATTCAGGGCCACTACTGAACATTCTTTTGAAAAAGCAACGGACAGCTATATGCCTCCGGCTTTTTTTGTATCAGCTTAAGACAAATTTCAAACATCGGTTCAAATGCATCCATCAAATCTTCCGGCTTTCCCCGCAGCAGCCAGTTAATGACGATATGTTCTAAAGAACCAATCAGCGTGGCTCTTAAGTAATAAGGGTCAATATCCGGATGGATCTCGCCGGATTCAGCGCCTTCACTAATGCAGCGATCGACGATTTTCAGGTAATCACGTATCTCTTTATGCGCTTCCGTATCGATAAACTTTCGGTTATGCTTGAGAATCAGCAGCAAAACGGCTGTAAATTCCGGATGCTCGCTGTAATACAATAGCTGCATATATAAGGTGGCATGCAGCTTATTCACCGCACCCCGGATCAGTTTTAAATGAAAATTTAAATTTTCATGGAGTTGCTGCAAGTGTTTTCGGGGAATGGAAAACAACAGGTTTTCCTTGGTGCTGAAATATTCATAAACAAACGCATCCGATACGCTGGCCGCCTTTGCAATCTCTGATATGGTTGCATCCTGAAAACCTTTTTCAGAAAATATCCGGGCAGCGGATTCCAGTATCTTACATTTGCGTGCTTCTGTTTTTTCCAGACCTGTCATAACGCTTCCTTAAAAAATTTTCCTCAGGCGATCTGTCGTCTGATTAATTGAATTGATTTATTCATAGAACGAATAATCGAACAACTTCAAATAATTAATCTATATTTAGTTTAATAATGCGCTTATTCTAAAGTCTAACTATTTTTATGTCAACATTATTCTTGTATGACTTTTTAATATTTGAAAAAATGCCTGAAATACGCTGATGCCATATTGATATTACCAATATCAACTTTTATTTTTTTTCAGGGGGACACACCATGACTTGACAATCAGACGGCGAATTTAGGGAAGCCCATGATACATTGACATTTTTATCCGAGTTTGATACCCGTAGCATAACAAATTATTTAATATTCCGCATAGTGGCGTTTACTTTTAAAATAGCCCCATAAAAATGCGTTGGACACTGATGAATCGTCGTTATTAACCGCCTACTCAACTTAACCTCAAAACGGCTTAGATTTTTTTAATGGGGTCTTCAAAAAAACGCTCCCAAATTCAAACCCTCCAGGATCAGACCATTCAGATATTAAAAGAGACGGGATTATATACCTTTCACAGCTTTCATGTGACCAAAACATTCCTGCCCCTTGTCGGATTTCTGGCTGGCCGGGAAAATGTAACGGTTGAACAGTTGGCCGCCGTTTTGGACAAAATCTTTGCTGCTTTATATGAACACCCCCTGACCCGGCACAGCAAATCCATTACCGAATTCCTGCGCCGAAAAAACGTCCTTCCCAACGAAAAATCCACGGAAAAACTCATTCGATACGTGGTGGAACAGATTCTTTTAAGAAGCCCGGTCAAAGTACCGGAAGTGGTTGTCAACGAATTCTGGTCGTTTTTTGATGAGCTGTTCAGCGAACCGGAGCTCAAGGGTCTGGCTGAATTAAACTTAGATATTACCCGCATCATCCTCAGGTGCTATGAACCCCTGATTGTTGAAATTATCAACCTTCTCAAGGAAACCAAACGGTTAAACAAAACCATTGTCAATGACCTGGTAAAACGGGTGAGCGTTGTGCGCGGAGACCTGGTGATTATCCGGCGTCAGATAAAAGCCCTTCGCTATATCAAACCTTTTTTCCAGACAGATCCAAAAGATTTCAAGGCACAGGCACAAATTGTTGTGAATATGGTGCATGAATTCGGGCCATTCTTCATCAAAATGGCCCAGGTGGCTGCGGCGAACGCGAATTTTCTGCCCGAAGAAATTGCCAGGGAAATGCTGGTGTTCCAGGAAGATGTCCCGCCCATGGCCCCTGAAGAAGTATACGCGGCATTTGAGGAAAGCATGGGCAAAAAACCCCATGAATGCTATTTTGATTTTGATGTTGAAAAGCCATTAAAGTCCGGTTCCATCGGGTCCGTGTATTTGGCGAAAAAGCCGATTATCAGAAACGGCCGGGAAGAGCTCAAACCGATTATTGTGAAAATTGCCCGAAACGGTCTGGACAGGGAATTTTTACTGGGTAGAACGGTGATTGGGGTGGCGATTATCAGCAGTCATTACTGGGCGCCCCATTCCAAGCTGGCCCCGTTTCTGGAAGCCATCCAGCAGCAGGCGGATGAATTTGTAACCGGTTTTCAACGGGAGCTGGATTTTGAGCAGGAAGCCGAAAGCCAGAAACGCTTTGCGCAAAGAAGCAAAGACTCTCTTGTCTGGAATGTGCCCGAGGTCTTTTCCGTGTCCAAGCGAATCATTGAGATGGAATATATCGAAGACGCCACCAATATTGCCCAGATCCTAAATTTTATTCCGCAAAAAAAACGCAATAAAAACGCCCGCCAGATCGCTTCGCGTTTTTTATACACCATCTTGCTGCATACATTTGTTTACCAGGAATTTCATGGCGATCTTCATCCTGGCAATATTTTATTCAATGCGAACGGGGATATGTATTTTGTCGACTGGGGCAACTGCGTCGACCTGCAGGGAAAATGGAAACCGCTATGGGACTATATTTTCGGCGCACTGACTGCGGATGTGGCGTTATTAACCACTGCATTGATCAACATCAGTTCAAACCCGGAACAGAACCGAAAACGGGAGGCGGAAATCAAATGCACTCTGTCCCAGACATTGAAAAAGAAAAAAGTGACCCCGCTGACCCGGACATTTATTTTTCAACTCAGACGGGAAGGGCTTGCCGGTCTGCATCGACGCCTCCAGGTGGTGCTGCATCTGATGTCCAACACCCAGCACTTAGGGCTGGTCGTTAAAAGTGAATACCTCCATTTATCCCGATCCATTGCCGCTATTGTGGGCACCTACCTGAACCTGTACAAGGGAATCCCCAGAATCATTTTGTACGTGGATTCCATCCGGACCTTCACCCAGCTCCCCGTGTCTCTGGTGCTGGACAAGGTTGCAGATAAACAGTCTGCTCAATACATCCAGCTCCTTCACAAACTGCCCCTTCTCACGGGATTTAAAAATCCCTCACCCATTTCCCTGGACAATCATTTAGACACACCATCGTCTTATATCCCCGAGCCTATAGAAATGGCGGGATAAATCCGCTGTAATAGGTGCTGGATTGCCCGGAAAGTATTTCTATCAAAAAACAGCCTTGACAAACTCGTAAAAAGTCGAATTTCGATGGCAAAGAAAAAAGTTCCACCAAATCTTAAAATTGGCGAGGCGCGCAAATCCTGAGTGATGATTCGTACTTAGCGTACTTTGAAGAGACGAAGGATGCAGCGCAACAAAGAATTTGGAC
>JAGGYV010000111.1 GCA_021162325.1 Desulfobacteraceae bacterium
AATCTATTTTGCGCACCACCGTTACAGAATTATCAGGCGTGTGAAAATAAAAATTATACTTTTTAAGTGATCGATTCCTGGATGCAATTTGCCATAATGCTGGGGATAAGAGGAATCCCGTCTGCTATAAGGCAGTAACTGTTAGCCCTGAATTTAAATATTAATCTATATTTAATTTTTTTGGCACGCAACTTGAAACTGGTTAAGATATTACTTGAATTTGTAGAACTCGTAAAAAGTCAGATTTAAATCGGAGATTTCATAACCTTTGAAAGCCTGCAATCAAAACATCCGAACAACCTTAAAACTCGTTAAAAAAATGATCGAACTCGCAAACGCCGGTGATGAAGATCGGGATGACGTGGGGTGCGGAATTTTATACGGTATTTTACGAGACTCTGCGTATCGAATTAAAAAAATTGCTGAAAATGAAAAAAATACTCACATGGATAAAGGAAAGTGGGATTAGTTTCCGATTTTCTCTTTTTTATGATAGAATTCGCCTAAATAAAATAAAAATTTACAATTAGTTAAAAACCAGGAGGAAAAAAATGAGTAGCATCAAAGGAACACAAACGGAACAGAACCTGTTAAAAGCATTTGCCGGAGAATCACAGGCACGAAATCGATATACGTATTTTGCGAGTAAAGCCAAAAAAGAAGGCTATGTCCAGATAGCAGCCGTTTTTGAAGAAACAGCATCCCAGGAAAAAGAACATGCCAAGCGGTTTTTTAATTTTTTGGAAGGCGGGGAACTTGAAATAACTGCCGCATTTCCTGCCGGTGTTGTCGGATCAACCCTGGAAAATCTTAAGGCCGCTGCTGAAGGAGAAAATTGCGAATATACCGATCTCTATCCCGGTTTTGCAAGAGTCGCCAGAGACGAGGGCTTTGAAGCGATAGCCATGGTGTTTGAAGCGATCAGTGTTGCCGAAAAGCAGCATGAAAAAAGGTATCTTGACCTGGCAGCCAACATAGATGCAGACCAGGTATTTAAAAAAAGCACCTCAGTGGTCTGGCGCTGCCGGAACTGCGGGTATCTCCATGAAGGCGACGAAGCACCTCAAATGTGTCCGGCCTGCGCACATCCGCAGGCGCACTTTGAACTGCTGGGCGAAAATTATTAATTTTTTTTTGCCATCGGTATTTAAGTATTCGAGTACGGCGGCAATATCCAAAAGCCGCCGTACAGATTGTTTTTAATTTTATTGGGTTCAAGTTTGACAAACTCGTAAAAAGTAAGATTTCGACGGCAAAGTATAAAAGCTCCACCAAATCTTAAAATTGGCAAGGCGCGCAAATTCTGAGTGATGATATGTACTTTTGTACTTTGAAGAAACGAAGGATGCAGTGCAACGCAAAAGTTGGACTTTTTACGAAGCCATCAAGTTTATTTAATGGAGGAATCCGAATGGCTTTTGACTTTAATGCAAAAGATATTTTTGAAATGGCAAAGCAGATTGAAAGAAACGGCATTAATTTTTATGAATCTGCAGCTATGGGCATCAGCGGTGAAAATGAAAAAAAATTATTACTAAACCTTGCCAAAATGGAAGAAATGCATGAACAGACTTTTGCTGATTTGCAGGCGGAACTGACCGCCGCTCAGTCGGCTGAGACGACATTTGATCCGGATAACCAGGCGGCGCTTTACATTAAAGCACTGACCGACACCAAAATATTTTTTGAGAAAAATATCGATACATCATCGATGAAAGAAATTTTGAAGGCCGCCATTACTGCGGAAAAAGATTCCATTGTTTTTTATCTGGGGATGAAGGAGCTGGTGCCCGGTAAGCTTGGCGGTGCGAGGATAGATGACATTATCAAGGAAGAAATGTCTCATATTCAACTTCTTGGTAAAGAATTACTGGCGTATAAATAATTTATTAATTTAATCTAAAACAGGAGAATGTAAAATGGCACAGCGTCTTGAAGTCTATAAATGTGATCTTTGCGGAAACATTGTTGAAGTATTATTTGGTGCTGACGGACAATTGGTCTGTTGCGGCCAGCCTATGACCCTTTTTGCTGAAAATACGGTGGATGCGGCAAAAGAAAAGCATGTTCCGGTCATTGAAAAGATCGATGGCGGCGTCAAGGTCAAAGTCGGTGAAGTGGCACATCCCATGGAAGATAAGCATTTTATCCAGTGGATTGAGATTATCGCTGACGGGAAGATCTACCGGCAGTTTTTAAATCCCGGAGATGCGCCGGAAGCGGAATTTAAAATCACCGCAGACAATATTGTCGCCCGTGAATATTGCAATCTTCATGGCCTTTGGAAAGCTTAATTGATGGCTTCGTAAAAAATCCAAATTCTTTGTTGCGCTGCATCCTTCGCTTCTTCATAGTACGCTAAGTACGAATCATCACTCAGGATTTGCGCGCCTCGCCAATTTTAATATTTGGTGGAGCTTTTTTCTTTGCCATCGGAATTCGACTTTTTACGGGTTTGTCTTAATTCAACGATAAGGATTACATAATGGCTAGAACATTAATTGTTTATGCGACCAGAACCGGATCGACCCGGAAAATTGGTGAAATCGTTGCCGAAGGGTTAAGATTTTCCAGTCAGGAAGTAAACGTTGTCAATGTCAAGGACATAAAGTCCGAATCCGACTTAAATGGGTATGATGCCTATGTGTTCGGATCTGCCACCTACCACGGAGATATGATGCAGGGAATGAAAACCTTTCTTTTTCTGGCTGAAAAAGCAGAACTTGAAAATAAAATCGGCGGATCATTTGGTGCCTTCGGGTGGAGCGGCGAAGCTCCTGAACGGATTTATGATACCATGAAGAACATATTTCAGATGGATATGGTTGGTGATGCGTTAAGGCTAAAAGCCACTGAACTGGGCGGTGGTATTACCATGGCCCAGGATTACGGGCGTCAACTTGCCGAAAAATTGAAATAATCAAAACGACGGAGGGGAATCATGACAACACCGCAACATTGCCCGGGATTTGAACAGTTCAAGCATCTAAAGTCATTTACCTGTAACTGTCCCAATTGTGGAGAGGTAAAAGAAATCTTTTCCGATGAATTTGAAAAAAAGCATTCATGTGATAAATGCGGCCAGGAAATCGATTTTACTCAGTGTACATTGGAAGGCAGCGCTTAATTTAATGGCGTCGTAAAAAGCTTTTCATGGTGACGAATCACCACTATATCGTAAAATATCAATAGATTAAGCTGAATTTGTGTAGGTTCTCAAAAAGCTCGGCTATAAGCAGATCGCGATGTAGCGGAAACCTTTAGGTTTCCATTTGAAATGGAGGTCTAAAAACCGCCGCTATATAGTTTCATGCTAAATCTAAGACCAGCCTTTTGTCCTGGATTATTGAAATGTTGCGAATTTGTTAAATATTTTAAAGTAAGGATGGCCAAATGGATGTTGTGTTCCTTTCACGGCTGCAATTTGCCGCAGCAACAATGTTTCATTTTCTTTTTGTTCCCTTGACATTAGGGCTTTCTGTCCTGATCGCGGTCATGGAAACCAAGTATGTCCGTACCGGTGATGAAACCTACTTGTCCATGACAAAATTCTGGGGAAAATTATTTTTAATCAATTTTGCGGTAGGTGTGGTTACCGGTATTACGCTGGAGTTTCAATTCGGAACCAACTGGTCGCGTTATTCCACCTATGTCGGAGATGTTTTTGGGTCACTTCTCGCCATTGAAGCAACCGCTGCTTTTTTTCTTGAATCCACGCTCATAGGGGTCTGGGTTTTTGGTTGGCAAAAACTCTCTAAAAAGGCCCATGCCATAGTAATGTGGCTGATCGCTTTTGCAGGAACCCTGTCCTCAATATGGATTCTGATGGCCAACGGGTGGATGCAGCATCCGGTGGGGTATGTCATACGAAACGGCCGGGCGGAATTAGATAGCTTTATGGCAGTTATTACAAATAAATTCGGTATCCTCGAGTTTTTTCATATGATCAGCAGCGCGTACGTGTTGGGCGCTTTTTTTGTTATGGGCATCAGCGCATATCATTTGTTGAAAAAACAACATATTGAATTTTTTACCCGTTCCTTTAAGATCGCGCTGGTGCTTGGTCTTGCCAGTTCTTTGTTTGTAGCAATCAGTGGTGACAGTCATGGCGTCCATGTCGCTGAAGTCCAACCGGCTAAATTTGCGGCCATGGAATCTCACTGGGAAACCACTACCCGCGCGCCAATTCATCTGATTACCATTCCAGATGAGAAAAATGAAAAGAACCTGATCGAGATTGGTTCCATACCAGGCCTTCTCAGCTTTCTGAGTCACCATGATTTTAATGCTGAAGTTACAGGACTTAAAGATATACCAAAAGATGAACGCCCTCCGGTTTTGATAACATTTCTTTCATTTCGCATAATGGTCGGATTGGGAACGCTGTTTATCCTGTTGACAATTTATGGCTGTTTGAAGCGCAACCGTCTTCTTGAAAGTACGAATTATCTTAAAATCATGCTTTTATCCATCCCATTGCCCTATATTGCGATAGAGGTCGGCTGGGTTCTGGCGGAAGTCGGGCGGCAGCCCTGGATTGTCTATGGGTTGATGAAAACTTCGGATGCCGCGTCTCCGGTTGCCGGTTCGCAGGTATTGTTTTCTTTGATCGCTTTTATACTGCTCTATTCATTTTTAGGGGCCATTGGTTTTTATTTAATTGTCATAAATGCGAAAAAAGGACCAGCTTTGGAGTAAAGGGGATTAAAGATGGAATTTGTTTTGCAATTTATATGGTTTTTCCTGTGGGGCCTGTTATGGGCATTATTTTTTATGACAGATGGATATGATTTTGGTGTGGGGGCGTTATTACCCTTTTTAGGTAAAGATGATACTGATAAACGCTTGATGATCAATTCCATCGGGCCCTTATGGGATGGCAATGAAGTATGGTTGATTACAGCCGGGGGCGTTACCTTTGCCGCTTTTCCCCAGGTCTATGCCGTGATGTTCTCTTCGTTTTATACACCGTTGCTGCTGATTTTGTTTGCTTTGATTATTCGAGGCGTTTCATTTGAGTTTCGGGGAAAGATAGAGTCTCCCGGGTGGAAAAAGTTGTGGGATACCTGTATTTTTATCGGCAGCGTGGTCCCGGCGATTCTTTTTGGCGTGGCGTTTGCCAATATTTTTCAGGGACTCCCTTTGGATCAAAATGGATACCATGGTAATCTGATATATTTGTTAAATCCGTATGGTATTTTAGGGGGTGTACTTTTTCTGCTTTGGTTTCTTGAACACGGTTCATTATGGTTGTCAATTAAAACACCCGGTCAGCTACATGACCGTTCGGTGGTAGCAGCAAACAAAATCTGGTCCGGTCTTCTTGGGGTTTCGGTTTTGTTTTTAATTGCAACATATTTTTATACGCCGTTGTATGTTAATTATCTGGCCCATCCGATTCTTTTTATTGTTCCTTTGATTACGGTTTTGTCGTTATTGGGCGTTAAATTTTTTCTGCTAAAAGAAGCATATTTTAAAGCCTGGTTTGCTTCGGCTCTGACCATTGTCAGCGCGACGTTTTTTTGTATTATCGGACTGTACCCGAACATGTTCCCATCAAACATAGATCCAATCTATTCTTTAACCGCGCATAATGCGTCGGGAAGTCAATTAACGTTAACAATTATGCTGGTTGTCGTTCTTATATTTATCCCCATTGTTATCGGGTATCAGTCCTGGGCTTTTTATATGTTTAAGGACAAGCTTTCGGTAGATGATTTGGCAAACGAAGAAGCGTATTAATTTTAAAGGGGAAAATTGATGAAAAGATTTTTTGTAGGTTTAATTGTTTTAATGGCTGCGGTGTTTATTGCAGTCGTTGGTGACGCGGAAAATAAAAATACAGGGATCGGCGAGGCGGTTATTCATCTTGAAAAAGGACGGATGCCGCAGGTGACATTTCCGCATCACATGCACCAAAAAGCGTTAGATAATAATTGCAATGCCTGCCATGACATGTTTCCGAAGCAGCCGGGTATTATCAAAGAGATGATCTTTCAGGAAAAACTTAGAAAAAAACAAGTAATGAATTCAAAGTGCCTTAAATGCCATAAAGATCAAAAAAAGGCTGGTCTTGCATCAGGTCCAACCCAGTGTTCGGCGTGTCATGTAAGGTCGAAATAGCGTTGGCGAAAATCGCTAATTTCCTCAATTTCTTTGTTGGAAAAATTTTCTGATTTTCGGTTTGACTTGCGATAATGATAAATAAAAATGTTTTAAACGAGTGTTTTGATTAACTTCTTAATAATATTGTATGGAGGTAATGATGGATAAGTATGTATGTGATATTTGTGGGTATGTGTATGATCCTGCAGCAGGTGATCCGGACAATGATGTCAATCCAGGAACGGCATTTGAAGATGTGCCGGACGAATGGTTATGTCCGGTGTGCGGTGCGGGGAAGGATGATTTTTCAAAAGAAGATTGATGGCGTCGTAAAAAGTCCCATCTACTGCGTTGTAGTGGTTTTCCAGACTTTCAATATACGACTTGTATAATTTCAATCCTGAAAAACCACTACGCCTTCTATATGGAACTTTTAACTTAGCCATCTGGCTACTCGGAATCACCAAAATTATTAATAGATTAATATAATGATAAAAATGGGAGATTATTAAGATGAAGAAAGTGTTAATTGCTTTTGCAAGCAGGACAGGAAATACTGAAAAAATGGCAGAATATATTGCTGAAGGGATTCGTTTCTCCGGTAACGAGGCGGTTATTTCAAAAATTTCAGATTTGAAAGAGACTAAAGACATCACCGGATTTGACGGTTATGTATTGGGTTGTCCCACTTACCACAGGGATATGACCGGCGGAATGAAAACATTTCTTTTTATGGCGGAAAAAGCAAATCTGCTTGGAAAAATGGGAGGTGCTTTTGGGCCGTATACGCATAGTGGAGAATCCGCGCCAATGCTTTTTGATACGATGAATTACGTATTTAAAATGGATATGGTAGACATGGGCGCGCTGAGCTTAAAAGATGCCGTCCTGGCAGCAGATGATGGATTAAAGGCTTGCCAGGATTATGGGAAGGCTGTCGGAGAAAAATTTAAATAGTTGCGACAGCTTCGTAAAAAGTTCAACTTCTGCGTTGCGCTGCTTCCTTCGTTGCTTCATAGTACGCTAAGTACGAATCATTACTCAGGCTTTGCGCGCCTTGAATTTGAACTTTTATACTTTGCCGTCAAAAATTTGATTTTTGCGGGACTATTAATAGTCAGTTCCTCATGAGTACGTTTACAATAAGTTTTGCAAAATGTCGATTCAGTGTCTGGCTGGGTAAAGCCTTGGTACGATGAGATTTATAACAAGAAATATGGATGGGAGGGCTAATGCCCTCCTGTCCTGTTCTTGCCCGGATTTATTTTAATGTTGAAAACCTGGTCCTTTGGGACAAGTTTTTACGTTTGTGTAAAAAATTGTGTTTTGAAAAATAGTTAAAACGGAGAATATGAGATGAAACCGGTTGAAATTGCAAAAGGAATTTATAGTGTCGGCGTGGTTGACTGGAATATCAGAGACTTTCATGGATACTCAACGGACCGGGGGTCAAGTTACAACTCGTTTTTGATTGTTGATGAAAAAGTTGTTCTGATTGATACGGTAAAAAAAGGGCATGAGGACCATCTGCTCGATAATATATCGCAAATTATTGATCCCAAAAAAATTGATATAGTAATCAGTAACCACACGGAGATGGACCATACCGGTGGGTTGCCACGGATTATGCATTATATTGGTGAGCAAAAACCGCTTTTTTGTTCCAAAATGGGACAAAAAAACCTGTCTCAACATTTTAAGCAACAGTGGAATTATCACGCGGTTGAAAACGGGGAAGAATTAAATATCGGCAGCAGAACCCTTACATTTATTGAAACCCGTATGCTTCACTGGCCGGACAGCATGTTTACATACGTCAAGGAAGACCAGATCCTTTTTTCAAGCGATGCATTTGGCCAGCATTATGCCGGTTATGAAATGTTTGACGATGTGGTCGGCCATACGATTATGAGCCATGCCAAAAAATATTTTGCCAATATTCTGATGCTGTACGCGCCCAAAATTCTTAAGCTCATTGAACATGTCCAGGAAATCGGGCTTAAAATTAAAATGATTTGCCCGGATCATGGGATTATATGGCGACAGGACCCGGGTAAGATTATTGACGCCTATGTTCAATGGAGCAATCAAATCGCCGAAAAAAAGGCTATTGTCGTTTACGACACCATGTGGCACAGCACGGAAATGATGGCGGAAGCCATCGCCGACGGCATCGCTCAAGAAGGTGTTTCTGTAAAACCCATCCATATCCGAAGTTCCCATCGAAGCGATATTGTGACTGAGGCCTTAGACGCCAAAGCCATTGTTGTCGGGTCACCAACACTCAATAACAACATGTTTCCGACCGTCAGTGATACATTGACATATATGAAAGGGTTAAAACCCAGAAATAAAATCGGTGCCGCATTTGGTTCATACGGATGGAGCGGTGAGTCCATCAAGCAGGTCCGGGCGGAACTTGAAGCCATGAAATTTAAAATTATCGAGCCGAATTTGAAGATTCTGTATGTCCCGGATTCCGAAGGGATTGAATCCTGCATTGCCTTTGGCAGACAGATTGGCCAGGCGGTCAATAACGGATAGAAGAGAATGAAATTCCCTGTGGTTGAATTGAGTAAATGTATCTTGTGCGGTATCTGTGAAGAAGTCAGTCCCTCCGTATTTCACGTCAGTGACCTGGGATATGTACAGGTTGCGGAACTTAATGCGTATCCTGAAGAAGAAGTGGATGATGCTATTAAAAACTGCCCGGCGGACTGTATTTTCTGGGAGTAAAGTTAAAAAGAGAAAAAAATTTCATGAAACGATTACCGGTTGTGATTTGCATGAGTTTTGTGTTGAGTGCCCTTGTGTTCTCCGGGGCAGATGGCATGGCGGCAGAAGAAGAAATCAACTGCATAAAATGCCATCGACGGGTGACTCCCGGACATGTGTCTGACTGGGAAACCAGTACCCACGCGGAAATGGGCATTGATTGTTCGGTCTGCCATGGCTCTGAACATCAGAGTGTTAAAAACGCAAACCTGGCCGTGATGCCGGATGAAAGTGTCTGCGGAGACTGCCATGAGGATCAGTTTGAGCAATTTCAGGAAGGCAAGCACAATCATGGCTGGAAATCACTCAATGCCATGCCGATAACGCATTTGGAACCGGATGAACTCATGGAAGGCGGGCGCGGCTGCGGCGGATGCCACAACATGGGGATTAAGACCGAAAAAGAAAAGGAAGCGATCCGTGCCAAGGGCAACCGTTATCAGAACAATTCCTGTGATGAATGCCACACCCGTCATACGTTTGCAAAATCCGAGGCTCAGGACCCCAGGGCCTGTCAGCAGTGCCATATGGGCTATGACCATCCCCAGTGGGAGATGTGGAGCAGTGCCAAGCATGGTACCCGCTGGTTTGCAAAAGAACAGGGCCGTTTGCCGGAGACTGCCACGGCCCCGACATGTCAGGAGTGCCATCTGCCCAACGGCACCCATACCAACCGGACGGCCTGGGGATTTTTCGGTGTCCGGCTGCCCATGCCTGAAGATAATCAATGGGCTGAAGATCGGGCCACGATTTTAAAGGCCCTGGGGGTGCTGAATCCAAAAACAGGAAAGCCCACCCAACGCCTGGAAGTCATCAAAGAACTCAATATGGCCCGCCTCACCGAAAAAGACTGGCAGAATGAACGTGATAAAATGATCAAGACCTGTGCGAAATGTCATTCAAAGTCATATGGTAAAACCCAGTTAGAAGCCGGTGATGCCATGATACAAAAGGCGGATCGACTGATGGCGCAGGCCATCGATATTGTAGCGGGTCTTTACACGGACGGTATTCTCAAAAAACCGGCAGAATATGAATTTGCGTACCCGGATTTTATGTATTTCATGCGGACCAATGGAAAACGCATGGATCAAATGTCCCATATCGACCAGGTTTTGTTTCAGATGTTTATGAAACACCGTATGCGGACCTACCAGGGATGTTTTCATGTGAATCCGGACTATGCCTACTGGTACGGTTGGGCCATGATGACAAAAGACCTGGGGGAAATTCAGGAACTGGATCATCTGCTACGGGAGGCGCATAATAAAGAAAAAAAATAAAGATTGTTTTATCATAGGGCGAAAAGGCAATTTATCAATTATTTCTTTGTTCTGGATTCCCGCCTTCGCGGGAATGACGGGCGGAAGGCACTTCTCTTGGGTTGTCTTTCCCGCGAAGGCGGGAATCCAGGTGTTTTTCCCTGACATATTGAGAAGTCATTAATCTATATTTATAACTTCCAGGAGTAGCGTGGAACTCAAAGGCAGGCGCTCAAAGCATCTTTTGCGGGAACTATTAAGCGCGGATGATATCCGTACGTCCATTGAAACCATCTGCCAGTATCCGGCCCGGCAGAGTGTAAATTTTCTATTTTCTTTTTTTTACGACAAGGAAGAGCTCATCAAATGGCGGGCAATTGCTGCTTTCGGCCGGGTGGTGTCAATGCTGGCAGACCAAAACATGGAATCTGCCCGGGTGATCATGCGCCGTTTGATGTGGAATCTAAACGATGAATCCGGGGGTATCGGCTGGGGGTCACCGGAAGCCATGGGTGAAGCGACAGCGCTTCATCCGGGTCTGGCTGATGAGTTTTCAAACATACTCCGATCTTATATTCGGCCGGATGAAAATTTTCTGGAATACGAAATGCTCCAGCGGGGTGTTATCTGGGGCATCGGCCGACTGACCCAGATCCGCCCGGAAAATTTGCCGCAAACAGACGCGTATCTTTATCCGTTTCTGAAATCCAGAGATGCATATCATCGCGGATTGGCTGCCTGGGCGCTGGGTAATTTGAAAAGCCTGGCGGCTGCAACCTCACTTGCGCGTCTGGTTCAGGATAAAAATGAAATTTTATTTTTCAATAACCTTCAGCTCAAACCCGTGACGGTCGGGAATTTGGCAAAAAAAGCATTGATCAATATACAATAAAAAACGCTTCACGGTGACGCATCACCCCCTGTATGAAAAAAAAATTATACCAATCGTATTTATATCACCGGTAAATCATCCGGAAACTCACCGCATGGCCTTCGCTTCAAAACACCAAGGGTTTTGGTCATTGGCAACACTTGAAACAGGCCGGATGCCGCCGCCAGTTTATAAATATAATGCGGGGCCTGGCCCCCCTCTTCCGAATTTTTGAAGATATCATGAATCAGCAGGTAACCGCCCGGCGCAATATGCCCCACCCAGGAATTATAATCCGTGTACGCGGCTTTAAACGTATGACCGCCGTCAATAAACACCAGGCTTAATGGCGTTGCCCAGTGACGCGCCGCCACTTCGGATTTGGCCAAAATCGGGACCACCGTATCTTCAAGCCCGCCGTCAATCAGAGCCTTTCTGAACAACGGATAAGTATCCATCCGTCCCTGACGGATATCATAGGTTTCCGGGTCAAAATACCCTTCCCCGGGCTGCTGTTCTTCAGAGCCGCTGTGGTGGTCTACTGCAAAGAGGGTACTGTTATTTTCCCGGCACGCCGCCCCGAGATAAAGTGTCGACTTTCCGCAATAACTCCCGATCTCAAGACAGGGTCCCAGGCTGCTGACTTCCAACGTTATCTGATAGAGCCTCAGACCTTCCTCTTTGTCAAGAAACCCCTTGGTCCGGTCAATCAGTTTTTCATCGGGTCTTTTATTTGAATTTTCATCCGGTCTTTTATTCGGAATTAGGGATTTGCTCTTCATATCACTGCATTTCATCATAATTTTTCACCAGTACTTCCCGGGCCTTAACCCCATCAGACGGACCGACGACCCCATCTTCTTCCATCATTTCGACAATGCGGGCGGCCCGGTTATAACCGATTCGCAAATGCCGCTGAATCATTGAAATGGATGCCTGGCCGGACTTGGTGACCAGGACGACGGCTTCATCATAGCGTTCATCATAATCCTTATCACCTCCATTGTCGGACTCCTTTTCCGGTGCTTCAAGAATCCCATGGTCATATTCGGGCGACTTTTGTTCTTTTAAAAACTCGATCACCTTCATCAATTCATCTTCTGAAATATACGCGCCGTGGAGTCTTTGGAGCTTGGCGGTCCCAGGTGGCAGAAACAGCATATCCCCATTGCCGAGAAGCGATTCTGCACCGTTGGCATCGATAATCGTTCGTGAATCCGTCTTTGACGATACCTGAAAAGACAGTCGGGTCGGAAAATTGGCCTTAATGACACCTGTCAGAACATCCACCGACGGCCGCTGGGTTGCGATAATCAGGTGAATACCCGAAGCCCTGGCCATTTGAGCCAGACGGGTCAACCCGACCTCTACATCCCGGGAACCTACCATCATCAGATCAGCCAGCTCATCAATAATAATGACGATATAAGGCAGTTTTTCCTTTGGAATATCGGCAATTTCCTGTTCCGGTTTTGGCTCAGCTGCTTCTTTTTCAACTTTGCGGTTATATTGACGGATATTTCGAACCCGGCTTTCAGACAATAATTTATAACGCCGCTCCATTTCCCGGACGGCCCAAAACAACGCATTGGTTGCCTTTTTCATGTCTGTGACAACTGGCGTAATCAGATGCGGAATCCCGTCATAAACGGACAGTTCGATCCGTTTGGGATCGATCATAATCATTTTTACGTCTTCGGGCATGGTTTTATATAGCAGACTACAAATCATCGCATTTAAACCGACACTTTTACCGGTCCCGGTGGCACCGGCAATCAGCAAATGCGGCATGTCTTCTAAATTCGCAACCACCGGATTACCCACGATATCCTTACCCAACCCTATCGTCAGTTTGGATTTGGATTTATGAAAAACCTGGGAAGTCACGATATCTTTAAAAACCACCATTTCGCGTTGCGCATTCGGCACTTCAATGCCAATGACGGCCCTTCCGGGAATCGGAGCAATAATG
>JAGGYV010000181.1 GCA_021162325.1 Desulfobacteraceae bacterium
TAAATACTATTGATATATTTATAAAATTCTTAAAAAACTATTTTTTTCTCACAATATGCCGGACAGCACCTGTTTGACGAACTTAAACCACTAAAATAAAATTTTACTTATGAAAAAAACAATCAGACAACTGATCCTTGACATAGCGAACAAAGCGTTTGAGGATAATAAATTCAACGCCAATACGTTTGCCGAGTTCGCCATCGAAGAACCCAAGGCCGATGCCCATGGTGACCTGTCCACCAACTTTGCCATGGTCAATGCTAAAACCCAGAAAATGGCACCCCGAAAAATTGCTGAAATCCTTATCCGCTATATCGGCAATGACCACCCGGTGATTGAAAAAACCGAAATCGCAGGCCCCGGGTTTATCAACTTTTTCATCCTTCCGGCCGCCTGGTACCCGGTTTTAAATGATATTTATGAAAAAGATACCCAATACGGCTTTTCCGATATGGGAAAAGGCCAGAAAATCCAGGTGGAATTTGTCAGTGCCAACCCCACCGGCCCCCTGCATGTGGGGCACGGACGTGGTGCTATTGTGGGCGACAGCACCGCATCCCTTTTGTCGGCCTGCGGATATGACGTGCACCGGGAATACTACATCAATGACGCGGGTAAACAGATCCAGATGCTGGGACTTTCCGTATTCCTGCGTTTCCAGAAACTCAACGGCCAAACCGTCGACTTTCCGGAAGACTGCTACCAGGGAGATTACATCCATGATATTGCCAAAGAACTTAAAGAAGAAAAAGGCGACTGGATCTATAGCGTCAGCAAAGATGAAGCGGTTGCCTTCTGCTCCAAATTTGCCGCAGACCGGATGATCATCAAAATCCGAAACGTTTTAAACACACTGGGCATTGAATTTGACAACTGGTACAGTGAACAGGCGCTGGTGGATTCGGGAAAGGTGGAATCCGTTATTAACAAATTCAAAGACCAACAGATCATCTATGAAAAAGACGATGCGCTCTGGTTTAAAACCGAAGATTTTGGCGACGAGAAAGACCGGGTGGTGGTGAGAAACAACGGCCAGGCCACTTATTTTGCATCCGACATTGCGTATCACCAGGACAAGCTGGACCGGGGGTTTGACCGGATCATCGATGTCTGGGGCGCGGACCACCACGGATACATTCCCAGGATCAGGGCTTCGATCACAGCATCCGGCAGGAACGAAAAACAATTTACCGTTATACTGACTCAGCTGGTCAATCTTTTGCGAAAAGGCGTACCCGTCTCCATGGGAAAACGGTCCGGCCAGTTTATCACGCTGCAGGAAGTGATTGATGAAGTCGGCAAAGACGCGGTGCGGTTTATCTTTCTAACCCGGCACTATGAAAGCCCGCTCGATTTTGACTTAGCGGTTGCCAAACAAAAGACCAACGACAACCCGGTGTATTATGTGCAATATGTTCATGCCCGGATATCCAGCATCATCAAAAAAGCCCGTAATGAAAACCAGATCACGGATATTTCCTTTGATGAAAAATCAGTAGCCATGATCAGGGAACCGGAAGAAATCCAGCTGATCAAGCATCTGGCAAGGTATCCGGAGACCATCGCCGCCAGCGCGGAATATATGGAGCCCCACCGGTTGGCTTTTTACTTAATGGATCTTGCAGCAGATTTTCATGCGTACTATAATAAGCATCGTGTACTCACCGAAGATTCCGACCTGACTGCCGGGCGGCTTTATCTCATTTTAGCCGTACAGAAAGTGATTCGTAACGGTTTAACCCTGCTCGGCGTTTCAGCACCGGACGTTATGTAACCCAAATGATGTGACCCAAATTTTGTGATTAGGATATGGATAAAAAGGCCCCTGTAACAAAAAAAAAGGCGTTGCCCAAAAAACCGGCACCGTTTCTGACCATAGACAATACCAATATGCCCGGATGGCTCATGTCCTGCTTTTTCGTCTGCGGCTGCATGTTTTTCTTAGGTGTGCTGGTGGGCAGAAATACCGCGCCGGTACAATTCGACGTGGACCTTTTAGAAGAAAAGTTGTCAAACCTTCAGGTCAGTGTCTTAAATCAAAAAAATCCGGAAAAATCGAAAAATCCAAAACAGAAAAACCAAAACCCGGATTTGACCGCTGAACCCGAACTGTCCATCGTGTATGACGATATTATCGACAAACTTACGGACAAGGGGAACTCGCCTGAAATATATGAACAGTATGTACCGCCGGTGTTCACCCCCAAATATACAAAAACACCGCCGACCAAACAAAAGCCGACACCGGTAAAAAAAACGGGCGCCCCTGAACCGGAAAAACAGGCTGTAACGTCAAAACCGACTGTCAAATCAGAACCCGTGGCCGTGCTGAAACCGGAAATCCGCTCGCACCCTTCAGCCGTTGCAGCGCCGTCTGTCCAACCCGAATCAATAACTGGGGGAAAAAGTATTCCGGCCATCAAGCAAGACATGTTAAAAATCACGAAATCGGAACCAACTGACCAGAGATTTGCCATTCAGGTGGCATCACTAAAGAGTCCTGAAAAGGCCAAACTATTAATGAATAAATTCAAGGAAAAGGGATACCCGGCATTCTGCCAGTGCTCGGAGATAAACGGCGCCACATGGCACCGGGTGAGAATCGGCCCCTATCCGGACCGGGCAATGGCGGACAAGGATCAGGACCGGTTAAAAGCGGCTGGAGTTGATTCTTTAATGATATCAATAAACTAATGAGATAATATTTTTTTCATTAAAAGGAACACCCATGAAACTGACCAAAAAAGAAGTGCTTCATGTTGCAACGCTGGCACGGCTAAATATAGATGAATCGTTAATCGACACATTTGCCGTTCAGTTGGGAGACATTCTCGAATATGTAAAAACATTAGACCGCCTGGACACTGCGGGTGTTCCCCCGACATTTCATGCTGTGGACAAGTCCAATGCGTTTCGCGAGGACCGGACCACCGAACACCTGGACCGGGAAGCGGCTGTATCCAATGCGCCGGTTGAGGATGACGGATATTTTATTGTCCCGAAAGTGATTGAATGACGGCTTCGCAAAAAATCCAATTTTTGCGTTGCGCCGCATCCTTCGTCACTCAACGTACATTCGTACGCCTCGCTCCTCAGGATTTGCGCGCCTTGCCAATTTTATAAGATTGGTGGAACTTTTTTCTTTGCCGTCAGAATTCGACTTCTTACGAGACTATCATTGAATAGGAGTAAAAATTGATTAACCTGCACAAACTGACCATACACGAAGCTCAGGATCGTTTAAAAAATAAAGAAATTTCAGCACAAGAACTGACCCGGGCGGTTTTTGAACGCATCGAGGCCGTTGAGCCGTCTGTTGATGCCTATATTACGGTAACGCAAGACATTGCCATGGCCCAGGCCGAAGCAGCGGACAAAGACATTTCAGAAAACAACATACGCCCGTTAACCGGCATCCCTGTTGCTGTCAAAGACCTGATCTGCACAAAAGGGGTTAAGACGACCTGTGCATCGAAAATTCTTGAAAATTTTATCCCGCCCTATGATGCCACGGTAATGGACAAATTGAATGCCGCCGGTGCGGTGATGGTCGGCAAAGTCAATATGGACGAATTTGCCATGGGATCATCGACTGAAAATTCCGGTATCAAAGTCACAAAAAATCCGTGGAACCTGTCCCATATTCCGGGGGGCTCCAGCGGCGGATCGGCAGCAGCCGTTTCCGCAGATATGTGCCTGGGGTCTCTGGGTTCAGATACCGGCGGGTCCATTCGCCAGCCGGCATCCCATTGCGGTGTTGTCGGGATAAAGCCTACCTACGGCAGGGTATCGCGGTTCGGCCTGGTGGCATTTGCTTCTTCTTTAGATCAAATCGGCCCGCTGGCAAAAGATGTTACGGATGCCGCCGTACTGCTACAGGTGATTTCCGGTTATGACCCCAAAGACTCCACATCCATCGATAAAACCATTCCGGATTACCGCGCTGCCCTGACCGGTAATGTTAAGGATCTGAAAATCGGCATTCCCAGGCAATACCATACGTCAAACGGGATGTCGCCGGATGTGTTGTCCGCGGTGCAAAATGCGATGAATCTATTTAAAGACGCGGGCGCGGAACTGGTGGACATCTCCCTGCCCCATTCCCAATACGCGGTGGCTGCTTATTACCTCATTGCCCCGGCGGAAGCCTGCTCCAACCTGGCCCGCTATGACGGCGTCAAGTACGGGTTAAGAGACAAGGCATCTGCCAGCCTGGTTGATATGTACCAAAATACAAGATCCAAAGGATTCGGCCCGGAAGTGCAGCGCCGTATTTTGCTGGGCACCTATGCCCTGTCGGCCGGTTATTATGATGCCTATTACAAAAAAGCCTCCCAGATCCGAACGCTGATTAAACATGATTTCATGCAGGCATTTGACGCCTGTGACATTATCCTGTCACCGGTCACGCCTTCTCCGGCGTTTAAAATCGGAGAAAATGTTGATGACCCGTTAACCATGTACCTTTCCGATATCTTTACCCTGTCCGCCAACCTGGCAGGAATCCCGGGATTGTCAATTCCCTGCGGTATTTCCAAAAACAATCTGCCCATCGGCCTTCAGCTGATGGGAAATTATTTTGCTGAAACCACGATTTTAAATGCTGCGTTTTGTTTTGAACAGGCCACAGAATTCCATAAGCTGCGCCCAAAACTATAGCATGCGTTTTTAAGAAAGGAAAATTATGAGCATCCTACCGGAAGGCGAAGACTTACGAAAAGCAGTGAAGTGGATTGATGAAATGCTGCAGGACAAGACTGAAAAATCAACTTCCGAACTCATCAGCGAAGCATCTATAAAATTCGACCTGCCGCCCAATAATCAAGAATTTTTGATGCGGAATTTTTGTAAAAAAGATTGCTAACCGCCCCAAAAAGCATTTGCCGAATTCAAAAAAACGCTTGCAAAGACGTACGCTATTTTTTATATTATATGTACGTTTTTTTCATAAACACAAATGCTGAGGAGGAATGACAATGCCTTTGGAAGTCACCCCCACCGAGTTTCGGAAAAATTTATACAAGCTTTTAGACCAGGTGATCGCATCCGGCCAACCGATTTCCATTAAACGAAAGGGGATAATATTACAGGTGGTTATGCCTGAACAGGTTTCCAGGATGGGTCTTCTTGACCCACATCCGGATACTATTGTCGGTGACCCTGAAGCCATCGTACATATGGACTGGTCTGGCGAATGGACCCCAACGCTGTGATTCACCTGGACACCCATGTCATTATCTGGCTCTATGCCCGAAAAGGAAAAGGCCTAAGCCGACGCGCCATCGACGCCATTGAATCCGGGGCGGATCTGTTCATTTCACCAATGGCATTTTTGGAGCTTGATTTGCTGAAAGAAATCGGCAGAATAACTGTTGGGGCGGATATCATATGCGGTTACCTGAAAAATAAAATTGGTCTCCGATTGTGTGATCACCCTTTTGCCGCTGTCATTCGGAAGGCATCGACATATCAATGGACCCGCGATCCTTTTGACCGTATCATCACCGCCCAGGCTGCTGCCACAGGCAACGCCCTTATAACCAAAGACACAAACATAAGGGACCATTATCCCAGGGCCGTATGGTAAAAAAATCATTATGATCATGTAAAAAACGCGGATTCCTGAATTAAAACCCGGCAAGCCATGGCTAAAAAAAATATCAGGTAAAAGATGGGTTAAGTATAGTCCCCGGATTTCGGATCAGTAATTGAAGCCGGATTATCATCAGTATCTTAATAATTAGTGGTTGAACGAAAACCCCTGAATCTTAGTTGTCATTACGAGAAGTGAGGAACGAGCGCCGAAGTAATCCCCTGTCTTTAATGAGATTGCTTCGATCGTACCTCTCTCGCAATAACGAGAAAATGATAATTGAGGTACTTTCCGTTCGGCCACTAATTAAGTAATGTGTCCTTGGAATTTGCCTCCAGCCCCCAATGAGTCAAGGGCAGACCCGATCCATTGATCAAATGACAAAAAAGTTCATTGATATGTTAAAAAAATTGAAGATTAACGATTAGCAAATATTTTAATTAAGGACACCAATGACAGAAAAACTAACCCTCCAGCAACTCAAATCCCATCTGTGGCAATCTGCAAACCTATTACGGGGGAGCATCGACAGCTCGGATTTTAAAAATTACATATTCGGGCTTTTATTTTTCAAGCGGTTGAGCGACACGTTTGATGAAGAATACGATACGCTCAAAGCAAAGGTGGGCGATAAGCTGGCGAAGAATCCGGACATGTATACCCGCTTTTTTCGACCAGAAGGATCAGGAAACACAGGACACGCTTGAACGGCTGAAAAAACTGACCGGAGATTTAAACGATGCCATCAAACAGGAAACCACCATCGGTGTTTCAAAAGGCGAGATGGCCATCAGGCAAATGGTTCAGGATAATGTGGTGAAAGATGAAAAAGGAGGTGAGCTCGTGGCCCGGCTGGTAGATTGTATTTCCAAAGTCGTCTTTCCCGGCTGGCAGAAACAAACCAGCGTGGCCAGGACCATCAAACGGGATATCATTCTGGAGCTGGCAAAATTTTCACAGGAAAACCCGGATGTCAATATAAGCCCGGATGACTTTTCAACGTTCAGTCAGGAAGTAATGAAATATGTGGAGAAACATTTCTAATGGCACAGTCTGAAATCATCACCCTGCCGAAAATCGGCGAAGTTCTGTTTGAACGAAGCGCACGGGCAAAGCATATCAATATTACCGTCAAACCGTTTAAAATGGTAAGGGTGGCAGTGCCAAAAGGGGTGTCGTTTAAAAAAGCGGAGAAGGTGGCGGAAAGCAAATCTCTGTGGATTGTAAAACAAATCACCCGGACAAAAAAACTGGAAGCTCATCACAAGGCATTTATCAGTAAATCTGAAGCCATTGACAAAAAAGACGCCAAACAAAAAATCATCCGCCGGCTGGATGATTTGTCTGAAAAACATGACATCCAATACAACCGTGTTTTCATCAGAAACCAGAAGACCCGATGGGGGAGCTGTTCATCCAAAAAGAATATCAGTCTGAACATGAAAATTATCAGATTGCCAAAAAAACTGATGGATTATGTTATTATTCATGAGCTGGTTCATATTCAGCACGGCAACCACAGCAAAAAATTCTGGGAAGCATTAAATAATCGCCTGACAGAAGATGCAAGGTCTTTAAATAAGCAGCTGGATGCGCATCGAATGATATTGCTGTAAAAATTTCTTATTGTGAAAAAAATTAAAGAAAAGGGATTCATCGTGTCCAAAATTAAAATCCTTCCGGAAATTCTTTCTAACAAAATCGCTGCCGGGGAAGTGGTACAGCGCCCGGCTTCCGTGGTCAAAGAACTGGTTGAAAATGCCATTGATGCCAAAAGCACGAAGATTACCATTGAAATCAATCAGGGCGGCCGGTCCCTGATCCGGATCTCGGACAACGGCACCGGCATGGCACACGATGACGCGCTGCTGGCCATTGAACGGTATGCCACCAGTAAAATTTATACCGACGATGACCTGTATGCCATTAACACCCTCGGCTTCCGGGGGGAGGCCTTACCCAGCATCGCGTCAGTGTCTAAATTCACCCTTATTACCAAGGACAAAGCCTCTGTTTCCGGTACCCGCATTGATATCGAAGGCGGTAAAATTAAAAAAGTCGCCGATGCCGGCGCACCGGACGGAACCATGATTTCCATTCACCAGCTTTTTTTCAACACCCCGGCGCGGCGCAAATTTTTAAAAACCGTACCCACGGAAATGGGGCATATCGCGGATGTGGTTTCCTGTTGCGCCCTTTCGTGTCCCGACATTCAATTTCGATTGATCCACAACCAAAAAGAAATTAAAAACTGGCCGCCGGTCCGATCCCCCATTGACCGGGTGATTGACGTTTTAGGTCTTGACCTGAAATCATCGCTTTACCCGGTTGATTATAAAGACGATGACCTGTCATTATCCGGTTGGACGTCTGATCCGTCAATAACCCGAAGCACTTCCCAAAAAATCTACTTATTTGTTAACGGCCGACTGATCCGGGACCGGGGGATTCAATACGCTATTTTTGAAGGTTATCGGGGACGAATCATGAAAGGACGTTTTCCGGTAGCCGTCCTGTTTATCAAACTTCCCCCGGACCAGGTGGATGTCAATGTTCATCCAACCAAACACGAAGTGCGGTTTGCCCGGCAAAAACAGGTGTATGAAGCCGTTAAAGCCGGCGTACTCAATATCTGGAACACCCGGCCCAAAGCGCAATGGGCCTATTCCGAACCGCCTGCAGCAGGAATAAAAGAAACCCCGACCCGTTCATTTGATCAGCCAGCAAAAAATCCTGAATTATTTGATTTTATAGTCAAAAAATCAAAGCCCGGACCCGCGCAAAAACCATCAGAAATACCCGTTAACCCCTTTTTGCCGGATACTTCTTCAACGCAGCCGCCCAAAGCTAAAACAGACCCTGAAAATAAAATGCCGGAAACAAGACCGCCTCAAGCACCACCCCGGCATCAAGCCCCAGCCTCCCGTCAGGTTCATCTGTGGGAGCAGAAAAAATTCGCTGATGCATTGGTTATCGGCCAATTTAACAATACCTATATTTTATGTGAGGGAGACGGCGAGCTGATTGTTGTGGACCAGCATGCCGCCCATGAACGCATCGCCTATGAGCGGCTGAAAGCAGCCAAAAATTCAAATACGTATCCAGCATCCCAAAAGCTCATGCTGCCGGAAACCTTTGATCTGGGATACCGGGAAACTGCTGTGATCGAACAAATGCTGGACGACCTGAATGCGCTGGGGCTGGAAATCGATCATTTTGGCGGCAATACCTTTGTCGTCAAATCCGTGCCGGTGCTGATTGCGGACCGTGAAATCAAACCGCTGATTATTGAAATTGCAGAGGCCATGGATGCTTACGGGTATTCTCCAGGTCTTGAAGACGCCCTTGACCAGTGTATCATCCTCATGGCCTGCCACAGCGCGATCCGGGCACACCAGCCTCTTTCCATCATAGAAATGAAAGAACTGTTAAAACAGTTGGATCAATGTGAGAATCCGTTTCACTGCCCGCATGGCCGCCCGACATTTGTGCAGTGGCCCATAAAGACTTTAGAAAAAAGCTTCAAGAGAGTTCTTTAGGGTTCGGAAATAAATAAGTCATCGAATTTGGCGCTGGAATTTTTTTCGTCTTCAAGGCGCTTTGCCGAGAGCATAGCTGGCTATTTGACCGACAAAGCAACACAGAAGACGGGAAAAATAA
>JAGGYV010000162.1 GCA_021162325.1 Desulfobacteraceae bacterium
GACACAAATTGAATAATCATATTCTATAAAATTATAATAATTTATTATTATAATAAATAGTTGTATGGCGTTCCGTAAGCAGTACAGCGGTTTTGATTTTTTAATCGGAGAAGGAGAGAGAATGAAATTAAATATTCGTCTGGTCGTGCTGTTATTTTTTGTGATGCTTTTAAGCCTTGGGTTGTATGCCTGCACCAAAGAAAAGAAAGTTGGTGAAGTGGTTGTGATTGAAAAAGAGTTTAAGTTAGTGAAAGATGGCAAGTACTCTTTTTCACTGGACGTTACCGGCAAAGTAAAGAATGTTGGTGATGTTGATTTAAAAAGTATCGTTGTTACCGGTTATTGCCGGTCCTGTAACGAAATAATGGTAGGCAATACATGGTATTCCACCGAGCAGGTCCGAAGTCAGGAACAAAATGATGTTATCAGTTATCTGGTTGTCGGTGATACGGCGGTTTTCAGCTTTCATGATATTGCATTCTATTATACACAGCTTGGCGAAGAACCATCAGAACTGCCTGAGAAACTTGAAGTCGTTATTGAATCCTTTGAGACAGTCGAGTAAAGATTTTATTTTTATGATTTTAGTGTTATATTAATTAGAGTTGTTTGTGCGCGTATCAATTTTGACAAACTCATAAAAAGTCGAATTCTGATGGCAAATAAAAAAGTTCCACCAAATCATAAAATTGGAAAGGCGCGCAAATCCTGAGTAATGATTCGTGCTTATCGTACCATGAAGAAGCGAAGGATGCAGCGCAACACAGAATTTGGACTTCCAAATAACTCATCCATAACCTTTTGAAATGATAGACAAGTTATTTTTCTGATACAGTGGTAATTCGTCACCATGAAAAGCTTTTTACGAAACCATCAATTTTATTATTTTGTTTCCAGAGAGGATTGAGAGCATGTTTTATTATAATCGATTGGCAGCGTTTTTTTCATTTTTATTAATTGTAAGTCTTTGTTTTGTATCCTGTGCAGAAAAAAAAGAAGGTAAGGTGATTGTTACTGAGCAGGAATTCAGCATTCGGCAGGATGCGGAATTTAACTGGGTGATTAATGCAACGGGCAAAATTCGAAATGTTGGTGATGTGGATGTCAAAAAAGTGGTGGTCACCGGATATTGCCGGTCCTGTAGTGAAATGTTGGTAGCCGGGCAATGGTTTGTTTCCGGGACTGAAAAAAGATCGGAACAAAAAGATATTATCAGCTACCTCACAACCGGGGATGAAGAGGAATTCAGTTTCGAAGAAGTTGCATTTTATTTTAACCAGAGTGGGCAGGGTCCGGAAAGTATGCCGGATAATCTGGAAATCGTTATTGACTCTTTCGAAACCGTTGATGGCTGATGGGTGTGCGATTAGTCCATAGGTTGAATAAAGACGCTATCGCTTCTTCTCCATATCCACAACAAATTGAAAATTTATTAGAAGATTGCATTCTGTTTTTGAATGATTATAGTTTTTAGGCGTAATTGTTTTTCAGTTTGTTTTCCCCGTTGAAATGGAGGGTTTGAAGTGAAATTTTTTCAGCAGCTATTAATTTTTATTCTGACAGTGGTCTTGAGCCTTTGCCTGGTTGCCTGTTCAAAGGAAAAAAAACAGGGCAAGGTGATCATTACTGAGCAGGAGTTTGTTTTACGGCAGGATCGAGAAACCAACTTTACAATTGATGCAAAGGGAAAGATCAAAAATATTGGTGAAGTGGATGTCAAAAAAGTGGTTGTTACAGGCTACTGCAGGTCCTGTAATCCTCAATGGATTATCGGTCAATGGGTTATTACGCCGGAAATAGAAAAAATGCCTAATCAAAAGGATATCATCAGTTATCTCGCCGTTGGAAGTGAAGAATCATTCAGCTTTGAGGAAATCACAGATATGAGATTACGATCGGACCAGAAAGCTCCGGAAATGCCGGAAAAGCTGGAAATTGTCATCGAGTCTTTCGAAACGGTGGGAAAATAAAGACCTTGTTGAATAATTATTATGAATTAAGGAAGAAACCAATGAAACGTTGTTCCCGATTTTTTCTGTTAACCTGTTGTTTGTGTATGCTTGTTTTATGCCTGGTTTCCTGCGAAAAGAAAAAAGAAGGCAAACTTGAGGTGACACAACAGTCGTTCCAATTGCGTCAGTTTAGCGATAATGGGTGGTCCATCGATGCAACCGGGAAAATAAAGAATATTGGAGAGGTGGACGTCAAAAAAGTTGCGGTTACCGGCAGATGTAAAACATGTGTTGATGTGTGGGTTCCTGGGAGGTGGTTTGTTGCCACTGAAAGCGAAGATATCAGTGTTTCGGACAAGGATGAGATTGTCAAATCCATTGGTGCCGGTGACGAAGAATATGCTTTTGACCAGGTAGATATTATCGGCTATATTGCAATTGGTGCTGAAGAAGAATTTCTCGCCAAAGATATCGCATATTTTTATACCCGGTCTGTCGATCAAAAACCGGACCCCATGCCGACTGAACTGGATATTATCATCAAATCATTTGAAACATTTGATAAATGACCCTCTAAATTTTATTTTTTTCTTTTAAGCGAATAGCCACCGGAATGCCGATATTTTCTAATAGATTATTTTCCGCGTGCTTAATTAAGGTTTCCAGTTTTTTTATTTCATCTGAAAAGATCGCATCATTAACCGGTATCCATACTTCTATATATTTCTTTTCATCCCGTTTTTTGATGTAAAATTTAGACGCATCGGACGGGAGATCCAGCAGTGTTTGAATTGAACGCTGGATTTGGTTTATGTGGATTTTGACTCCGTCAATGTTTATCAGGTCATCTGTGCGATCTCCCCGCCAGTCGATGCGCGAAAGTCCTCTTCCGCATGCGCAGGGTTGGGTGATGATTTTTGCTTTATCGCCTGTTTTAAATCGAATCAGCGGGAACGCGCGGGTTGTCAGGGTGGTCAGTACAAGCTCGCCAAATTGCCCTTCCGGCAGTATGTTGCCGGTTGCCGGGTCCACAATTTCGGGCAGAAAGTGATCTTCATTGATGTGAAGGCCTTCATGGGCATCACATTCAAATGCAATGGCCGGACCCGGCACTTCACTGAGTCCGTAATGGGTCCAGACATTGACATTTAGATCTTGTTCCAGTGATCGTTGGTCTTCTTTATTAATTGCTTCCCCGATAAGAATGAGTGTTTTTAATTCAAAAATATTGGTATTAATCTCATTTTTACGGACATAATTTATTAGTTGGAGCGCCGAAGACGGGGTGGTGATGAGCACAGATGTTTTGTAGTCCCTGAGCACCATCAGTCTTTTTTCTATGGACATGGGCGTGTGCGGAATAACACTGGCCTCTAACGCTTCTGCGCCGTGTTTATAATCCCGTCCCCAGTTTGCCAGCCCCGGATTTAAAGTGATTTGAAGAATATCATGGGCTGTGATATCTGATGCGCAAAGCGCTCTTGCCAGAATGGATTGCCAGTTCGACAGATCCTGGGCAGTGTAGCCGCTGACGGTGGGCTTATGGGTGGTTCCGGGCACGGTATGAATCCGGACAATATCCCGCAACGGAACGGCAAACAGATTATACGGATAGTTCTCACTGATATTCTGTCGTTCCATAAACGGCAATCGGCCAATATCTGACAGGGATTCAATCTGAGACAGATCGATGCCCATTTCCTTGAAGCGTTTTTTATGAAAGGGGACATTCCGGTATGCCCGGTTTAATGTGCTTTGAAGGCGCTCCAGTTGAAGCTGGTTTTTTTCTTCAGGGCTTATGCGAATAAAGTCATCATTTATCATCATAAAATTCTCCGTAATCTTTGCCAAGGTAAGCTCTTTTGACCTCCTGGTCCGCCAGAAGTTCTGATGCCGCCCCCTGCAGGACCACCGTGCCGGTTTCGAAAACATAGCCATAATCAGCTATCTGGAGCGCCGCCTGGGCATTCTGCTCAACAAGGAGTATGGTGATTCCATCGTTTCGCAACGCTTCCAGAATCTGGAATATTTTTTCAACAATCAGCGGCGCCAATCCCATTGATGGCTCATCTAAAAGGAGCAGTTTAGGATGTGACATAAGTGCGCGACCGATGGCGAGCATTTGCTGTTCTCCCCCTGAAAGCGTCCCGGCTGCCTGTTTTGACCGTTGCCTTAAAATCGGAAACAGTTCCAGAACTTTTTCCAGGGTCTGTTTCACCGCGGCGTGTTGTCGTTTCCGATACATGGTGTAGGCACCGAGCTTCAGGTTGTCCAGAACACTGATGGGCGGAAAAATCAAACGGCCTTCCGGCACCAGGCTGATTCCCCGCTTGACAACCGCAGGTGGATCGAGCCCTTTAAGGGGATTACCTTCAAATGTGATTTCGCCTTCCCAGCCCGGTAGCAAACCGAAAATCGCCTCAAGGAGTGTACTTTTTCCGGAACCGTTTGCGCCGATTAATGTAATGATCTGGCTTTTTTTGATTGAAAGACTGACGCCTTTGACGGCCATTATCCGACCGTAGTAGCATTTCAGGTTTCTGATTTGCAGCATGGTTTTGCTAACCCGATTTACTTTTATGCTTAATTAACTTCTGTTTTTTCTGAAATATCTTGTAAGGCGGATTAGCGAAGCGTAATCCGCCATATATAATTATTTCATTGAATCTCATATGCGGTGGATTACGCTCCGCTAATCCACCCTACGCAGCCTTTTTTCATGATCATGCCTTTGTTTTGACATTTTTTTTAATCACATTGTTTAATATTGTTTTTGGTTTTTTCATTCAACATTCAACATTCAACATTCGATGTTTATCTTTTTCTGTAAACCTTCCATCTTCCACCTTCAGTCTTCCCTCTTCAGTCTTCAGTCTTCCGTTTTATTCCCCGCTGTCCCCAAATAAGCCGCAATAACAGCTTCATCTGTCTGAACCATTCGCGGACTGCCCTCGGCAATTTTTTTTCCCTGATCCAGAACCACGATCTGGTCAGAGATTTCCATTGTCAGGCTCATATCATGTTCCACCAGAAGGATGGTTACCCCCTGTTTACGGATTTTTTTGATTAAATCACCCAACTGCATGGTCTCTACAATGTTTAAGCCGGCGGCCGGTTCATCCAGGAGCAGCAGCTCGGGGGAAGACGCAAGCGCACGCGCTATTTCCAGCAGCCGCTGCCAGCCAAACGGAAGATCCTCGCTCGTTTTATCCGCGTGTCCGTTTAATCCGACAAAACCCAGCAGCGCCATTGCAAATTCATGGGCTTTTTTTTCTTCTGCCGCAACCCAGGGAAAGCGAAGAATGCTGCTCCACATGTCGCATCGGGTCCGGGTGTGCTGGCCGACAAGGATATTTTCTAAAACAGTCATACTCTCAAAGAGCTCAACGTTCTGAAACGTTCTTGAAATGCCAAGTTCAACCAGTTTATGGGGTTTTTTATTTTTTATGCTGTTTCCATTAAATAGGATGGTCCCCTTGTCTGCCGGGAAAACACCTGAGATCAGGTTGAAAAGGGTTGTTTTGCCGGCGCCGTTCGGGCCGATCAGGCCGGTGATGGACCCGGGGTTGAGTGAAAATGTAATGTCACTCAGCGCCTGAACACCGCCAAAGGCCTTAGAAACAGTTTCGATTTTAAGTATAGGAAGTTCAGCGGACATTTTTTTTATTGGCCCGTTCATAAATATCTAAAAGGCCCCGGGTCAATCCCCTGGGGAGAAAAATCATGACGATCATAAGAATGAGCCCATATACCACCATTTCAAATTCGGAAAATGCATGAAGCCATTCCGGCAGCAGTGTCAGCAGTGATGCGCCGAGAAGTGAACCCCAGATGCTGGCCATGCCGCCGATGACAACCATGGTGACCATCCGGATGGAGGCAATAAAACTGAATGTGCCCGGACTGATAAAAAATACCAGGTGGGCATATAAAAAACCGGCCAGCGCGCTGAATGCTGCACTGAGCACGAAGACCTGCAGTTTGAGTTTTTTGGTGTCAACTCCGACAGCAGCGGCTGCTTTTTCACCATCATGTATTGCCCGCAACGCTCTGCCGATCCGGGAGTCAATGATGCGTTGACAGATGATAAAGCTGGTAAGAACAAATCCCCATACCAGGTAAAAATAATTCCGGCCGGTAGAAAAAGAAATCCCACCCAGTTCCAGGGTCGGAATCCCGATAAAGCCGGATGCGCCGCCGGTGACACTGCTCCATTCCCTGAACAGGATATTCACAATCATTCCAAAGCCCAGCGTCCCCATGCCCAGATAGTATCCTGACAGTTTAAGGGTTGGAATGCCGACAATGTATGCCACGAGCATAGCTGCAACAATAGCTGCCGGTAATGCCATCCAGGGAGAAAAATGATAATGGACGGTTAAAATGGCTGTACCGTAGGCGCCAATGCCGTAAAACGCGGCATGCCCGAGGGAAATCTGTCCGGCATAGCCCATCAGCATGTTCAGTCCAAGTGCCAGCAGTGTGTTGATGCCGATGAAAGTGAGCACCTGAATATAATAC
>JAGGYV010000217.1 GCA_021162325.1 Desulfobacteraceae bacterium
ATTATATACAATATTTTAAAAAATTTGAGCAATCTTTAGGCTTTGATTCGGCTCTGGATTCCCGCCTTCGCGGGAATGACGGACGAAAGGCATTTTTAACGATTTGTCATTCCCGCGAAGGCGGGAATCCAGAAAAAATATTACAAAATGTGAATCGCCTAAACTTTTTACAGACATAAAAAAATACCATAAGCAAAAAAATTGAGGAAATAAATGGGAAAACAAGCCAAAACAGCGATTAAACCGACGCGCGAAGAAAATTATCCGGAATGGTATCAGGAAGTCATTAAGGCATCGGACATGGCGGAAATATCGCCGGTCAGGGGATGCATGGTCATCAAACCTTGGGGGTATGCCCTGTGGGAAAACATTTCCCGCGTATTAGATGACAAGTTCAAGGCAACCGGTGTTAAAAATGCCTATTTCCCATTGTTTATTCCCATCAATTTTCTTGAAAAAGAAGCTGCGCATGTGGAAGGATTTGCCAAGGAATGTGCGGTGGTCACCCATCATCGCCTGGAACAGGGTGAAGACGGCCGCCTGGTGCCGGCTGGAAAACTCGCCGAACCCTTAATTGTCCGACCCACTTCAGAAACCATTATCGGAGACTCTTTTTCCAAATGGGTCAAGAGCTACCGCGACCTGCCGATTTTGATCAACCAATGGGCCAACGTGGTACGCTGGGAAATGCGGACCCGGATATTTTTACGAACCAGTGAATTTTTATGGCAGGAAGGCCATACGGTCCATGCGACCAAAGAAGAAGCCGAAGAGCGCACCCAGATGATGCTGGAAGTTTACAAAAAAATGGCAGAAGAATACCTGGCCATCCCGGTCATAACCGGTGAAAAATCCGAATCGGAAAAATTTCCCGGTGCTGAAACCACCACCTGCATCGAAGCCATGATGCAGGACCGGAAAGCGCTTCAGGCCGGAACCTCCCATTTTCTGGGGCAGAATTTTGCCAAAGCATCGGACATAAAATTTCAATCGGCCAGTGAAGTCGAAAAATACGGATGGACCACCTCATGGGGTGTTTCCACCCGCCTGATCGGAGGCCTGATCATGACCCACAGTGATGACAACGGCGTCATCATGCCTCCGCGTGTGGCATCCGCCCATGTCGTCCTCATACCCATCATCAGAAAAGATAAAGACAAAAACATGGTCATGGATTACACCAACGAACTGGCCGACCGTTTACGGGGCCTCTCCTATTACGGCTATCCTGTCCGGGTGGAAATTGATGATCGGGATATCGGCGGTGCCAAAAGCTGGGAGTGGATTAAAAAAGGCATCCCCCTGCGGGTGGAAATCGGCCCCAAGGACATTGCTTCCGATTCGGTATTTGTCGGCCGACGGGACAAGGATGCACGGGACAAATCCGCCATCAACAAAGATACATTTGTGAATGAAATCTGCAATATCCTTGATGAGATTCAAACCACACTCTTTCAAAACGCCCTGGCATACCAAAAAAAGCACACCCGAAATATTGATGATAAAAATGCCTTTGATGCCTTTTTCACACCGAAAAACAAGGAGCATCCGGAAATTCACGGCGGGTTTGCCATGTCCCACTGGTGCGGCGACGGGGAGTGCGAAAAGAAAATTAAGGAACGGTTAAATGTCACCATCCGATGCATTCCCTATGATGGGCAAAATGAGGACGGAGAGTGTATTGAGTGCGGCAAAGATAGTCCCAAACGCGTTGTTTTTGCCAAAGCCTATTAATGGCTTCGCAAAAAGCCCAATTTCTGCGTTGCACTTCATTCTTCGTCACTGCGGAGTAGCAAGCTACACCTCATTTCTCAGAATTTGTGCGCCTTGCCAATTCTTAAGATTGGTGAAGCTTTTTTCTTTGCCATTAACCAATAAGAGAAAAAATGATACGAATTACCGATATAATTGATAATATCTATGACTATTATCCGGATGCGAATGTCGACATCGTGGACCGGGCCTATATTTATTCGGCCAAAGTCCATGACGGTCAACTCCGGTTGAGCGGTGAGCCATATCTTTCCCACCCCCTGGAAGTGGCCTCTATCCTTTCCGACATGCGACTGGACACCACCAGCATCGCCTGCGGCCTGCTCCATGACGTGGTGGAAGACACCCATTCCACTATTGAAGATATCGAAAACCTGTTCGGCATGGATGCGGCCAAGATCATTGAAGGCGTCACAAAAATCAGCAGCCTGTCGTTTAACACAGCCGAAGCACGCCAGGCAGGCAATATCCGAAAAATGATCCTGGCCATGGCCGATGACATTCGTGTCATTTTAATCAAACTTGCCGACCGGCTACACAATAGCCGTACGCTTCACTATCATAAAAAAGAAGAGAAAAAAAAACGCATTGCCCAGGAAACGTTAGACATTTATTCCCCCATTGCCGCCCGCCTCGGCATCTACTGGATCAAAAAAGAATTGGAAGAAATTTCTTTTTTTCATACAAATCCTGAACAATATGAAAAAATCAAACAACTAGTCAGCACCAACCAGGCGGACCGTGAGCAATATGTTCATGAGGTTAAAAACAGCCTCCACGACATCATAAACCATGCAATGCTGAATTGCAGCGTCAACGGAAGATACAAACAATTTTACAGCATCTACCAGAAAATGCTGTCCCAAAATCTCGAATTTGAACAGGTTTACGATATTATCGCCTTTCGTATAATACTGGACACGATTCCCCACTGTTATGAAGCTTTAGGCCTCATTCATTCCAAATGGAAACCCATTCCTTATAAATTCAAGGACTATATTGGTTTCCCCAAACCCAACGGCTATAAATCCCTGCACACGACGGTTGTCGGTCCATACGGGGAACGTATGGAAATTCAAATCCGTACCCGGGAAATGGACCAGGTGGCCAACTCCGGAATTGCGGCCCACTGGAGTTATAAAGAAGGCAAAACCCTTGATAACGAGACTCAAAATACCTTTGCCTGGATCCAAAATCTGGTGGATAATGAAGAAAGCTCTGGTGACCCGGAGGAATTTCTGGAGAACGTCCGGATTGACTTGTTTCCCAAGGATGTCTACATCTTTACGCCAACCGGTGAAGTGAAAAATCTGCCAAAAGGCGCCACGCCGGTTGATTTTGCCTACATGATCCACACGGAAATCGGCCATCAGTGCTCCGGTGCAAAAATCAACGGACGACTGGTCCCCCTTCAATATCAGCTTCAAACCGGGGACCGGATTGAAATAACCACTCTCAAAGGCCACCACCCCAGCCCGGACTGGCTGACGTATGTAAAAACCGGAAAAGCACGCTCCCGAATCCGGCAATGGATCAAAAAACAGGAAACAGATAGAAGCATCAGTCTTGGCCGTGAATTATGCGAAAAGGCATTCCGCAAAAATAAATTGAATTTTAATGATCTGCTTCATTCAAAAAAAATGGGACAGGCGGCACAGGATTTTAATTTTAAAACAGTGGATGATTTGATCGCCCATATCGGGTACGGAAAAATAACGCCCCTGCAACTGATTGGAAAACTCGCGCCGGACGTCAAGCCAAAAAAGGAAGAGACCCTTTTCACCAAATTAATGCCCCGGCGTAAAGAAAAAAAAGACAAGGATGCGGACGGAATTATCGTAGACGGTCTTGATGATATCCTGATTCGATACGGACAATGCTGCCAGCCGATCCCCGGAGATCGAATCACCGGATATATTACACACGGTGCCGGAATCACGATTCATCGCAAGGGGTGTGTCAATGCCCTGAAAATGAATCCGGAGCGACAAATTCATGTCCAGTGGAAAAAATCGTCCGCCGGATCATTCGGGGTAAAACTGTATATGCAGGCCTATGACAAGGTGGGGCTGCTGGCAGAAATTTCATCTGTACTCAGCCAGATGGAAGCAAATGTCGTGGACATCAATTTAGAGAGTGAAAAAGACAAAATGGTCAATGGCTTTTTTACACTTGCAGTAAAAGACATTGACCATTTGGATGATGTCATCACAAAACTTAAAAAGATTGATGCAATCCAGACAATAAAACGCGCGTAAACTTCTCGTATCCTACCAAATAACTTAACAATAAAAGCAACAACGTATTTACTGATACGGTGGTGAAACGTCACCATGAAAAGATTTTTACGGCTTTGTCACAAACCCGGATTTAATACAGTTGGTGCAGACCATTATTTTTTTAACCTGACCGTTATGAACCGCTCGAACCCTTTGAAGATTCGGATTAAATCGCCGTTTATTCAAATTATGCGCATGACTCACATGATTGCCGACCATCGGTTTTTTCCCGCAAATTTCACACTGCTTGGACATGATATTCTCCTTGAAACATTATTATATAAATAAAGAAAGGCATATACTCTATCCATATACCTTTGTAAAGTTTTTTTTGATGTCTATCGGTTTCCACGCATTTAAACAATATCTGGTAAAACGATCTTACTATCTTGAACGAGGTCCGTAATCAAACGGCTCTTCTTTTTCATTTTCCCCGGCATCGGGCAAAGCAACGTTCTCACCCGCTTCCTGGCCTGCAATCATGGCTTTACATTGCGCCATCTGATCCACCGCCTGCTGATAAACGCCCACATCCGGATAATCGGTCACCACCCCGGCAAACCGGGACAATGCCGCCTTATACTTTTCTGATTTAAAATAAAACTGGCCGATATCCATTTCTTTTTCAGCAAGATTTTTCCGGCATGTATCAATATGCGGTTTCGCCTGCATCGCATAATCACTGTCCGGAAACCGTTCTGTGAGCCGCTGAAATGTCAAAAGTGCATTTTGGGTGGCAGTCGCATCACAATCAATGGTTTCAATCCGGTCAAAATCACATAGGCCGACCTGATATATCACATACGGAATCTTCTCATCATTGGGATGCATGCGTTCATATTCATTATAAGCAATAATCGCTTCATCATGGGCTTCCATCAGATAATGCGCATCCGCAATTTTCAACCCTGCTTCCCTGGCATGAGAGGAAAACGGATACCAGTCTTTTAATTTTTTATAGGATTTAATGGCTTTATCGTATTTTTCTTCCTCAAAATTCATCTGACCTTCTGCGGCAAGCTCATCAGCAGTTGGCTCAGATTCATTTTTCGACCAGGAACAACCCGCCAAAACCAATAATAAAACAACACAAATGATGTTTAACCGCTTCATAAAAAAATCCCGCTGCGTTTTATGCAAAGTTACAGACGCTGTCATGTCTGCTACTAACCTTCTATTGCTTCAATATAATTGGTTGCTTCAAAAGCGGCTATGGCACTGTCACCGACGGCGGTAGCAACCTGACGCAACGGTGTATTCCGTACATCTCCGGCAGCATAAACACCGGGAATCGATGTTTCCATTTTCGCATTCACGACAATAAAACCGCCGTTATCAACTTCTACCGCATCATTTATAAATGACGTATTCGGCGTTATCCCCACCCAGACAAAACATCCTTCAACCGCAAGATCAGATTTCTCACCGGTCTTGACATTTTTTATGGTAATGCTTTCCACACCGGCATCTGATCCATTGACAGATGTCAGCACCGAGTCCCAGACAACTTCAATTTTATCATTTTCCAAAGCCCGTTCCTGTAAAATCCGGGTAGCCCGCAGCTGATCCCTGCGATGAATTAAATACACCTTATCGACAAAGCGGGTTAAAAAAATACTTTCCTGCACCGCCGTATCACCGCCGCCAATGGCGGCCACCACACTGTTTTTAAAAAACGGTGCGTCACAGGTAGCACAGGTGGAAATACCCTTGCCGTAAAATTCTTCTTCTCCGGCAACACCGAGTTTACTCGGAGATGCGCCGGTGGCAATAATCACGGCCTTGCTTGTCACCGTCCGATCACTTAAAACCAACTTTTTAACCGGTTCCGAAACATCCATGGACAACACCTGGTTGGTTTCAATTTCAACGCCAAACCGTTTGGCCTGATCCGTCATTTTCGTGACCAGGTCAGCGCCGGACAAGCCTTCAGGGAACCCTGGATAATTTTCAAGCCAGTCCGTGACCAGAATCTGACCGCCGGGGGCTGACTTTTCAAGAACCAGTATATTTAAACGCGCCCGGGCCGCATAAATAGAAGCCGTCAAACCGGCTGGCCCGCTACCGATAATCACAAGATCATAATCTATAGGTTTCATTAATTTATTCTATATGCTGTTGTTTAAGGTTGCTTCAATTTTTGCTTTATCGACCATACCGACAATCTGATCCAACTTTTCGCCACCTTTGAATATCAGTAAGGTGGGGATGGCTCGGATGCCATAGTTCCCGGGAGTTGCCGGATTATCATCCACATTGCACTTAAAAAATTTTACTTTACCTTCATAGTCTTTACTGATCTCTTCAATCACCGGACCGATTGCCTTGCATGGCCCGCACCAGGGTGCCCAGAAATCAACCAGCACCGGAATATCTGATTGTAAAACGTCATTGTCAAATGTGCTGTCACTCACCTCTAAAATATTTGCCGCCATTATAACATCCTTTCATCAATATTTATTCCGAAAGATTTTTAAAAAATCCCTTTTCATACGCAATACCGGCCAATTAAACGCATATCGCAACAAGCCGACATAATTTGCAAGTAATATAATAATCAGCATACGGATTGTCAAGCAAGGAGACAAGCCTGCGAGCTATATGCAATAAAATGATTTCCCGATTCTATCAAACACGTCATCCTTCAGGCAGCGGCTATGTACAATAATTTATAAAAAGAGTATATTTACTGAACGGATTTCATGTATTTCATATTAAAATGATATATGCTATATAATTTTTGCTTTAAAATAAAGATTGACTCTTAATTTACAAATCATTAGGTTTGCAAATTTAATTTTAAGGTTGACAAACTCATAAAAAGCTTTTCATGGTGACGATTCACCACTGTATCAGAAAATAACTTGTCAATCATTTCAAAAGATTATGGACGAGTTATTTGGAAGTATTTGGATGGCTAAGTTAAAAATTCCACCAATCCCATAAAATTTGGCAAGGCGTAGTGGTTTTTCAGGATTGAAATAATACAAGTCGTATATTGAAAGTCTGAAAAACCACTGCAACGCAGTAGATGGGAGCTTTTACGACGCCATCATATTTTGAACTTACACCGGCAACCACCACGAGGAATTAACAATGATAGAATTAGATTTCAACAAAATGGGCGGCCTGGCGCCGGCCATTGTTCAGGATAATGAGACGGGCGAAGTATTAATGCTGGCGTTTATGAACAAAGAAGCCTGGGAAGCAACCCTTGAAACCGGAAAAGCAACTTATTACAGCCGCTCCCGAAACCAGCTGTGGGTTAAGGGCGAGACTTCCGGCCATGTCCAGCTGGTCAAAGAAATCCGCGTAGACTGTGACGATGACACCGTGATATTGAAAGTCGAACAGCTCGGCGGCGCCGCCTGTCACAAGGGCTATAGAAGCTGTTTTTACCGAAAAGTGGAAAACAACACATTAACCATTACCGAAAAACCCGTATTTGATCCCAAAGAGGTATATAAAACCAAAGAGGTATAATAAAAAATGACCCTCCCCTTAAAACTCGGCATCCCCAAAGGAAGCCTCCAGAATTCAACCATTGAACTGTTCCGGCGGTCCGGGTGGAAAATAAATATTAACGGAAGAAGCTATTTCCCGGATATTAATGATGACACCCTCACCTGCGCGCTTTGCCGGGCTCAGGAAATGGCCATTAATGTTGAAAGCGGCGTTTTAGATGCCGGCCTGACCGGCCTGGACTGGATTGCGGAAAACAACTCGGACATTCATGTGGTAACCGATCTTGTCTACTCAAAGGTCAGCACCCGGCCGGCCCGATGGGTGATTGCCGTGGCCTATGATTCTCCGGTAAAAACCATTGAAGACCTTGAAGGCAAAACCATTTCTACTGAAATGATGAAATATACCCAGCGTTTTTTTGACGAAAAAGGGATTCATGTCACCGTCAAATTTTCATGGGGGGCCACCGAAGCCAAAGTGGTATCCGGCCTGGCGGATGCCATTGTTGAAATCACTGAAACTGAAAGCACCATCAAGGCTCATGGTCTCAGAATTATTCATGAAATGATGCAGACCAACACCCAGCTAATTGCCAATCACGATGCCTGGAAAATCCCGGAGAAACGGGAAAAAATTGAACAGATTGCCCTGCTATTAAAAGGCGCGCTTTTGGCTGAAAATATGGTGGGACTGAAAATGAATGTGCCGGAGACCGGCCTGGAAAAAATCGTTTCCCTGCTGCCCAGCCTGCATGCGCCGACCGTGGCGTCTTTGTATCAGTCTGACTGGTTTTCCGTTGAAACGGTTGTCAACTCCGATACAGTCCGTGACCTGATTCCCAATTTAATGAAACACGGGGCGGAGGGGATTGTTGAGTATCCCTTAAACAAAGTGGTATAAATTGATGGCTTCGCAAAAAGTCCAAATTCTTTGTTGCGCTGCATTCTTCGTTTCTTCAAAGTACGCTTAGTACGAATCATCACTCAGAATTTGCGCGCCTTGCCAATTTTTAAATTTGGTGAAGCTTTTTTCGTTGCCATCGGAAAAGAAAAGATATGATTATCAAATCAGCAGAATTTGTTATCAGTGCAACCCGGCCGGGGAACTATCCGCCGGAAGACTTGCCGGAAATTGCGTTTGCCGGACGGTCCAATGTGGGAAAATCCACGCTGATTAATAAGCTGGTCAACCGGAAACGCCTGGTGAAAACCAGTTCCACCCCGGGAAGGACCCAGCTTCTAAACTTTTTTAACATTAATGATGCATTTGTGTTTGTCGATCTTCCGGGATACGGCTATGCAAAAGTTCCGGAACGGGTAAAAAAAGACTGGGGCAAAATGATTGAAACCTTTCTTTCTACCCGTTTGACGTTAAAGGGCGTGGTGCTGATTCTGGATATCCGCCGCAACCCGGGGGAAGAAGAGCGCAACTTTATTTCATGGTTGCACCAGCAGGAAATCCCCGCCGTCCTGATTCTGACCAAAGCGGACAAACTGTCCAAAACCAAACAGAAAAAGCAAGTCCAGGCCATTGAAAAAGCACTGTCCGTGAATCCGGAAGAGCTGATATGCTTTTCGGCAAAAACACGCCAGGGGCTGGATAATGTGTGGAAGGCGATTGAGTATTGCATTGAAGATTCAGAGTAACCACAGAAGCCGGAGCGAAGCCAAAGGGAAGCCGAAGCGAAGCCAAAGGGAAGCCGAAACTGCGTTATTCAGCCCGTGAAGTAGCACAAACTACGTCTTTAGGCTGAAGTGCCTTGTTCCTGCATCGCTCCGACTCCTGAAAATAGTAGATAATTTTGAAAAACCAAAAGAACAAAGGATATCCGTGACAGACATCAACGAACAAGTTAAGGGCTTTAAATCCGGATTTACCGCAATCATCGGTGCGCCGAACGTGGGCAAGTCGACACTTTTAAACACCATGATCGGTGAAAAAATATCGATTACATCAAGCAAACCCCAGACCACCCGCAACCGGATTGCCGGGGTGTGTCACCAGCCCGGGTTTCAGATTGTATTTTTAGATACACCGGGCATTCACATGAGCAAAAAACCGTTGAACAGCAAAATGGTGGAAGTGGCCATGGCTGCCATCAGAGATGTGGATCTTATCCTGCTGGTCATCGACGCGTCTGCCCCGGAACCGGCTTCGGAACAGTTGATTTTAAATAAACTCAGAGACGGCAAAAAGCCCCCGGCGATTCTTGCCATTAATAAAGTCGACATAGTAAAAAAACCAAAACTCCTTAATTTAATCAATAAGTGGGCAACCGCCTATTCATTTGACGAAATTATCCCGGTATCCGCCCTTAAAGGCACCCAGGTGGAGGATCTGCTGACTGCCATGAAAAAACGGCTGCCAAACGGCCCGCCGTATTTCCCGGAAGATATGATCACAGATATGCCGGAACGCTTTATCGCCGCAGAAATGATCCGCGAGAAAGTTTTTGAGCTGACCGCCCAGGAAATCCCGTTTTCAACAGCAGTGACCATTGAGGCGTTTGAAGAGCTGACTAAAAAAGACCTGGTCCGCATCCATGCCGCCATTCATATTGAACGAAAATCCCAGAAAGGGATCATTATCGGAAAACAGGGGTCCATGCTCCGACAGATCGGTGAGGCTGCCCGGCTGGATATTGAAAAAATGGTGGGCACCCGAGTATTTTTAAAACTCTTTGTCCGGATTGAAAAAAACTGGAGCAAGGATGCCAAGGCCATGCGGAAATTGGGGTATTAACTTATTACAAAATGATTCTTTCCTTCCACCCCATTATCGTTGCAGACAAGAATATCATTTGCGCCGGGCGTGATCCCGGCAACGCAGAACTTGACGCCATCAAACAGGCAAATGCCGTCATCCTCCCCCAGGGGTGCCGACAAACGCTGTTTGACATGGCCGCTGCCCATTGTCTCAATGTTTTTCCGGATTATCACGCCAAATTCAAGTTTCCGGATAAAATCGGCCAGGCAGATCTGTTTGCACATTTTGCCCTGCCCTGCCCGCGAACCGAGACATTCTCCTCGATTGACGATTTATTCCATAAAACAGGATTTCCTGACCATGCACTAAATTTTGACACTCCTTTTGTTTTTAAATTTAACTGGGGCGGTGAAGGAGACACTGTCACACGAATCGATTCTTTATCCGATTTCGACAAAGTTCTTGAGAAAACAGCATCATGCGAACGAACCGGCCAATATGGTTTTTTAATTCAGGAATTTATTAAAACCGATAACCGGTCTTTACGCGTCGTGGTGATCGGCCAAAAACGAATTTCCTACTGGCGAACTCAGCCCGATCCCAATCAATTCGGTACGGCCTTATCAAAAGGCGCTAAAATTGATCAGGATTCTAATCAGGCCTTGCAGGACTCCGGTATAAAATGGGTTGATCAGCTATGTAAAAAAACCGGAATCAACCTGGCTGGTATTGACCTGATTTTTCCGGAAACATCCGGCACCGCAAATCCGTTGTTTTTGGAGATCAATTATTTCTTTGGCAGAACCGGTATTGGCGGATCAGAACAGTTTTATGCGCTACTGGAAGAAGCGGTCAGAATTTGGCTTAAAAATGTGGAGTTTTGATTCAAAATGAGCGGATTTTCATACGTTCCGGATGATGATGAAATCAAACGGGAAAAAAACAAAGCCCGGGAACTTCGGGCCTCCCAATGGTGGAAACGAAAATGCGCCAAAAGAATATGTTATTACTGTAACAACATATTCCCGGCAAAAGAACTGACCATGGACCATATCGTGCCCATTTCCCGGGGTGGCAAAAGTACAAAAAACAACGTGGTCCCCTGCTGCAAAGCATGTAATACCGAGAAAAAATCAAAACTTGTCATGGAATGGAAACCCATATCCGGTTCCCAAAAAACCGATTAACCGGAATCACGGTCATTATGGCCGGACCTGCCATGCGGCGTTACTATTTTTCTTTTTCACTTAGCCCTTGACAATCCGGTCAGTAAAGCCTAACACTTGAATGAGCATATACTCATAAATTTTGCTTTTAACCAATCGCCATAAATAAATAAGAAAAAAGATTAAGCCAAAAATACAACACCGCAAGCAATTTAACAGGGGGGAAATATGATTGCGCTTTATATTTTTTTAGCGATAGCCACTCTCATTGCGCTGATTTTTACAAAAAAAATCCTTGAATTAAAAAAAGGAAAAGCCCTGGCCGATGCTCAGCTCGCCGGTATGAAAATCAACAAACTGTCGGCACCTGGCAGCGTCAAGGCACTTTCACTCCTTCCTCTGGTCGATTATTACACGGACCATCCGGAGTTAAAGACAGAACCCGGTGTTTCTTATCTGATTTCAGCCGATAATACCAATATTTTATTAGATGTCGGTTTTAACAAAAAAAAGGAACATCCGTCCCCGCTGCTCCACAACATGAAAACCCTTGGCATCTCGCCATCGGATCTGGATATGATTTTTATCAGCCACCCGCATCTGGATCATCTGGGGGGAATGACGGAACAGAGAGAAAAAACATTCAGTTTATCCCAGGGTCCGGTTTCGCTGCCAAATCTCCCGGTTTATTCGCCGGTCAGGCTCTCTGCTTCCCGATGGAACCCAATCCCTAAGCCTCAAACAATTACCGGTCCCACCATCTTAAAAGAAGGGATTATCAGTATCGGCATCATTCCACGATACTTATTCCTCATGGGACATACCCTGGAAAATGCACTGGCCATCAATGTTGCAGGCAAAGGCATCGTCCTGATCATCGGCTGCGGCCATCAGACCATTGAACGGATCATCGAACGAACCCAGGCACTCTTCGACGAACCGATATACGCAATTATCGGCGGTCTGCATTATCCGGTCAACGGTGGCAGAATCATGATCGGCCCCATCAATATTCAACGAATTGTCGGATCTGACCGGCCACCGTGGATCAGCATTCAGGAATCCGATGTGCAAAGCGCCATTTCAGCGATCAAAAGCGTTTCTCCAAAAATCGTTGCCCTGTCCCCCCATGACAGTTCCGACTGGTGCATTGATCAGTTTAAACAGGCATTCGGCGACACCTATGTGGATGTGAACGTCGGACAAAAAATCGTAATCTGATTACAGCTTTGTAATAAATACTGTCATGGCCGGAGTTCTTCCGACCAGATATTAATCGGAAGTGTGCTTCATAAATATGCCAGTGAATTTTTAAAAGATGCTACTTAATCGTTGAACGGAAAGTCCTTCAATGACAACTTTTCTGTCATTGCGCGCCACGCCGATGGCGTCGCGGGGACGGACACGACCAAAGCAATCCCATAAAGGCCAGGGGTTTACTTCGTCGTTCGTTCCTCTCTTCTCGTAATGACAGCCGGGATTCAGGGCTTTCGTTCAGACACTATTTAGTGATTGAACGAAATTCTATTTGTCAGATGACCCGTTCCCCAAATTATATTCCTGCCCTTTATTTTAACTTCTGAGCAAGCAAATTATTCACAATCTGCGGATTGGCCTTGCCCTTGGTTTCTTTCATCACCTGCCCCACAAAAAAGCCCATGATTTTTTTATTCCCGGCTTTAAATTTTTCCACTTCTAAAGGGTTGGCTGCAATCACCTGATCCACCACCGCCTCAATGGCAGACGCATCCGTCACCTGGACCAGGCCTTTTTCCGCCACAATCATTTTCGGATTTTTCCCGGATTTGACCATTTCTTCAAACACGGTTTTGGCAATTTTTCCGCTGATCACACGGGTCTCGATAAGGGTCAACAATTCGGCTAGCTGATCGGAGGACACGGGTGATTGTTCAATGGTTTTTCCCTCAGTATTGAGAACGCCCAGCAATGTGCCCATGACCCAGTTACTGACCATTTTGAAATTTTTCACTTTACGCGCACAATCTTCAAAATAATCCGCCAGTTCTCTGGCGGTCGTTAAGACTTCCGCATCATAGACGGGAAGCGCATACTCGCTGATAAACCGCTCTTTTCGGGCTTCGGGAAGTTCAGGCAGGCTTTGCCTGACTGATTCAATCCATTCGTCATCAATGACAATCGGCACCAGGTCCGGGTCCGGAAAATAGCGGTAATCATGGGCCTCTTCCTTGCCCCGCATGGAATGGGACCGATTTTTAGCGCTGTCCCACAGACGGGTTTCCTGTACCACCTGGCCGCCACCGGCAATCACGGCTTTCTGTCGCTTAATCTCATAAACAATGGCGCTTTCCACATATTTAAAAGAATTTAAGTTTTTCAATTCCGCCCGGGTACCGAAGGGTTCGGTTCCTTTGGGGCGGATGGAGACATTTGCATCACACCGGAAACTGCCTTCCTCCATATTACCGTCACTGATGCCCAGATATCTTAAAATAGACCGGATTTGGCGCAAATAGGCGCCGGCTTCTTCAGCTGAGCGAAGATCCGGTTCGGAAACGATTTCGATTAAGGGGGTGCCGGTACGGTTGTAATCCACCATGCTGACCGGACGGTCCGGATCATGAATGAGTTTGCCGGCATCTTCTTCCATGTGGATCCGGGTAATCCCGATCCGTTTCTGCTCTCCGCTTTCCAATATAATATTGATATGCCCATGCTCGGCAATGGGAAATTCATACTGGGAAATCTGGTAGCCTTTGGGAAGATCCGGATAAAAATAATTTTTCCGGGCAAACCGATTTTCCTGCGTAATAGTGCAGTTGGTGGCAAGGGCCATGTGCATGGCATATTCCACCACTTTTCTATTTAACACCGGCAGTACCCCCGGCATTCCCAGACATACGGGGCAGACATGGGTATTGGGGTCCGCCCCGAACTCGGTGGAACAGGCGCAGAAAATTTTTGTATTGGTTTTCAGCTGGGAATGGACCTCAAGCCCGATGACCGGTTCAAATTCCATTATTTTTCCTTATTTTTTCCTTAAATTATCAACACGTCGATACGTCAACAGCCACCTGATCGTCTGGTAGAAAACTGCTATTTTCCGGTTTCAACGCCTGGGAAAAAGCATTTTCATGGAAACCATCAAATGGTTAATCTTGACAAACTCGTAAAAAGTCGGATTCCGATGGCAAAGAAAAAAGTTCCAAATTCGAGGCGCGCAAATCCTGAGTGATGATTTGTACTTATCGTACTATGAAGACACGAGGGATGCAGCGCAACAAAGAATTTGGACTTTTTACGAAGCCATCAATCTTTTTTTATGTGATAAATTACTATCCATCGTCAACCTTTATTTATGGCAAATTAAAAAGTCTCACGTAAAATGCAAGGCTATTTTACTGACGATGGAACTGTATTTTATTTTGACATCTGATTTACATGAAAGATATAGTGATTTGTTTTTTTAACGGGTATTGATGGCTAAGGTAAAAAGTCCCATCTACTGCGTTGTAGCAATTTTTCAGCCACTCAAGATACGACTTGTATGATTTCTTGTCTGAAAAATCACTACGCCTTGCCATATTTCATGGTATTGGTGGAACTTTTACCTTAGCCATCTGGATAATTAATATTGGTATAATTTGTCATGGGATTTACAAGAAAATGAAATTCTTTTTGTGTGTGATTGGAATGGTGATGATCATTGAAGGACTCCCCTATTTCGGGTTTCCTGAGAATATGAAACAAATGATGAAAAAAGTCATTGAAATTCCGGATGATGCCTTGCGCAAATTCGGATTTGTGCTCATGCTCACCGGTCTCATTCTCGTCTATATAGGCAAGATGTAAATCTCATGTACGCATTAACCGACTATAATTATTTTCTCCCGGAAAACCTGATAGCCCAGGAACCGGTCAGCCAAAGAGACCAGTCCCGGCTTCTGCACCTGGAAAAAACTTCCGGAAAAATTTCCCATTATCAATTTTCATCCCTGACAGACCATTTAAAAAAAGGGGATGTTCTGGTGGTAAACAATACAGAAGTGATACCGGCCCGGATGTTCGGCCGCAAGGAAACCGGCGGCAAAATTGAAATACTGATCGTCAATTATGCGGCGGCGGCAAAAAAAATTAAAGCCGGTGGGAAAATTGAATTTGAATGCCTGGTCAAGGCATCCAAATCACCCAAACCCGGCACCTGTATTGATTTCGGGCCTGATTTAAAAGCAACGGTATCAGCAGTTCACGAACGGACATTTACCCTTGAATTTTTCACCGCACAACCATTTGACGAAGTAATGAACAATAACGGCGTGATGCCGCTTCCCCCTTACATCAAGCGGGAACAGGCGAATGATCCCAAATGGAATGATAGAACCAGTTATCAGACAGTTTACGCGCAACACAAAGGCGCGGTGGCTGCCCCCACTGCCGGGCTGCATTTTTCTGTTGAAATGCTTGAATATATAAAAGATATGGGCGTATCCATTGCCAATATCACACTTCACGTGGGATACGGCACATTTATGCCCATCCGGTGTTCGGATATCCGGGATCACCAAATGCATTCAGAACATTTCACCATATCCGAAAACACTGCAAAAATAATCAACGCCGCAAAAACAGACGGCCGCAGGGTGGTGGCGGTGGGCACCACATCCGTAAGAACACTCGAATATCTTGCCGATAAAAAAGGTCATGTCCATCCGAGCACCGGCAACTGTGACCTGTTTATATATCCGGGCTATGCGTTTAAATGCGTTGATGCCATGATCACCAATTTTCATCTGCCCCAATCCACGCTGATCATGCTGGTGTCGGCTTTTGCCGGTCGAAAAAATATCTTAAATGCTTATGATTGTGCGGTACAAGAGAAATACCGGTTCTTTAGTTACGGAGATGCGATGTTTATTGAATAAACGATGGCTTCGTAAAAAGCTCAATTTCTGCGTTACGCTTCATCCATCATCAATTCAACGTACAAAAAGTACGTATCATTTCTGATGGATTTGCGTGCCTTGAACTTGAAGCTTTTTTCTTTGCCATCATAGAGAAATAACAACGAGAAAAAATATGATCAAATTTAAGATAGATAAAAAATCAAGTGATACACAGGCGCGGGCCGGGGAACTGACAACCCCCCACGGGACCATCAGCACCCCCATATTCATGCCCGTCGGGACTGCAGCAACGGTTAAGGCGATCATCCCCGAAGAACTCCATGACTGCGGGGCCCAGATCATTTTGGGCAACACCTATCATTTGTATCTGAGACCCGGAATGGATGTCATTAAACAGTTTTCCGGCCTTCACCGGTTTATGCACTGGGATGGTCCCATTCTTACCGACAGCGGCGGCTTTCAGATCTTTTCTCTGGCAAAAATTTCAAAGACCACGGAAAAAGGATTTGACTTTCAGTCCCATATTGACGGCTCCCGGCACCTGATTACCCCGGAAGACGCCGTGGATATCCAGACCAC
>JAGGYV010000188.1 GCA_021162325.1 Desulfobacteraceae bacterium
TATTATTTTTCCCGTCTTCTGTGTTGCTTTGTCGGTCAAATAGCCAGCTATGCTCTCGGCAAAGCGCCTTGAAGACGAAAAAAATTCCAGCGCCAAATTCGATGACTTATTTATTTCCGAACCCTAACCTGATTCTCTTACGGGGTCAGTCATATGGACAATCAAACGGCGGCCGGTCCGGCACCTTACAATCAATTGTTTATTTATTATTTTCAAGGCCGGTTATTATCAACGATCGAATCGTTCGGAGATACGTTTATCGGTAATTGGGAAGAGGGGGACACCTCGTTTCTTTTTTTTTCCAAATCCGCTGATGACAGAATCGACGAACTGCTGCGTGACCAGTCGCAACTGACCCTTGAAGATCGGTTCTGTATGTCTTATGATGATTGGCACGGGGAACCCATTGTCCCTTTCCGGGCGGGCCGATTCCTGATTATGCCCCCATGGCGGCAGGTGGAAATTGAAGCAGACGATGTGCCGATTATTCTGGATCCGGGGGTTGTCTTTGGTGCGGGAACGCATCCCACCACCCGGGATTGCCTTGAAGCCATTAGAATTTTGTGTGATACTGAAAAAGTGGCATCGTCTCTTGATCTTGGGACGGGAACCGGTCTGCTGGCGATTGCCGCCGCCCGGCTCGGCTGCCGGGAGAATGTGGCGGTAGACAATAATTTTCTGGCGGCAAAAACCGCTCGGAAAAATGTCGCGCTAAATATGCTCAATGACCGTATCCGCATCGTATGCGGTTTGGCTGAAGATTTTCTGGACGGGGATGCGGACCTGTTGATTGCAAATATTCATTATGATGTGATGAGAAAATTAATCGTCTGTCCGGGATTTTTAAAAAAAAAATGGTTTATTCTGTCGGGTTTATTGCGGACAGAGACCGGACAAATTGAAATGCAGTTGTCCCAAAAACCGGTTACCATTATTGAAAAATGGGTAACAGAAGGGGTTTGGCATACGCTTTTCGGCAGGGTGGATTAGGAAATCGTTTATTAAAGGAGCCGCATGCATATCAAATGTTGGGGATCCAGAGGATCGATTCCGGTATCTGGTCCGGATTATTTAAAATACGGTGGTGACACCACATGCATTGAAATCCGGACGGCAAGCAATGATTTGATCATTGTGGATGCCGGTACCGGCATTCGCCGACTGGGCAATCAGCAGGTTGAGGACCACTGCAATGTATATCATTTCCTGTTTACCCATTCCCACTGGGATCATTTAATCGGATTTCCTTTTTTCAAGCCGCTTTACCAGAGCGACTCACATATTCAAATTTACCGGTGTCCGTTTCCGGGGACGTTTGTTGAGGAAATTGTCAACAAGATGATGGGCCCGCCCCATTTCCCGGTACGTTACTCGGATTTAAAAGCCAAAATAACATACATAGAGGCATGCCCCGCAGAATTTCAAATCGGATCGGTGACCGTGGTTCCCATATCGTTGAGTCATCCAAACGGCGGGTGCGGGTACAAATTTATTGAAGCGGGAAAGACCTTTGTCTTTTTAACGGATAATGAGCTTGGATATACTCATTATAATGGCCTTCAGGCATCTGATTATGCCGTATTTTGTGAGAACGCGGAACTGGTGTTTCATGATGCCGAATATACACCTGAAGAATATGCCGCATCTATCGAATGGGGACATTCCGCCTATACGGATGCGCTGGAAATGGCCCTGGCAGCAGGTGTCAGCCGGCTCGGCCTTTTTCATTTAAACCGTGAGCGAACCGATGCGGACATGGACCGGATTGTTGATCATTGCCGGCAGATCATTGAGCAGCGAAATGCCGCGATGGATTGTTTTGGGGTGGCTATGGATATGACATTTGAGATATGATGGAAGAGCTTATAAAAAAAGTTGCAGAACAGATTGCCGCCGCCAAACATATCGTGGCATTGACCGGTGCCGGAATCTCCGTTGAAAGCGGGATTCCACCGTTTCGCGGCAAGGGTGGATTGTGGGAAAAATTTGATCCCATGGAAGTGGCCCATATCAATTCGTTTATGAGCAATCCGGAAAAGGTCTGGCGATTGTTGATCAGTTCCATGAAGGATCTGCTGGTATCCGCAAAGCCGAATGCGGCCCATATCGGACTTGCGCGACTTGAGGAACTGGGCCTGTTAAAGACGGTGATTACACAAAACATTGATGGGCTTCATCAAATGGCCGGCAGCAGGGATGTGGTGGAATTTCATGGGAGCTTTGCCTGGCTGCGGTGTCTGGATTGCGGGAATCGTGTCAAAACCGTGGATATAGAGCTTTCACAGATGCCTCCAAGATGTGAGTGCGGCGGTATTTATCGGCCCGAATGCGTATTTTTTGGTGAATCAATCCCTATGCAGGACCTTGACCGTTCTCAGGTTGCTGCTTCCACCTGCGACCTGATGCTTGTTGTGGGAACATCTGCGGTTGTCCAGCCCGCGGCGTTTATGCCGGTGATTGCCAGGCAGTCTGGCGCTACCATTATAGAAATCAACCCGGAGCCGACCCCTTTAACCGGCACAACCAGCACCCTCCTGGTGCAGGGAAAAGCCGGAAAGGTAATGCGAAAAATTATAGCAGAAGTTGAGCGGATATTAGCCGATAAACGGCAGTAATAATAAAAGTGGCGCGATGATAGAAAAAAATTCCGGCTGGGTGGTGACCGTCAAAGCCCCCCCCCCCTCTTTAAATGATAATACCGCAGATGCGGATCGATTAATCAATGAAGTAAAGTCAGTTCTTAAAACCGATTATATTGATATGGATCTGCCCTTGTTAAAAAATCTTCCCTGGCGGTTGCGGGAATGCGAATATCAGGCCCGGTGTGTCTGTTTTAAGGACCGTGGCCGGTGGAAGCTGGTGGGCGTCAAAAATGTCAATGATTCATCTGTTTGTGCCGGTATTGCCATTGATCTGGGCACGACCCGGGTGGTGCTCCGTCTGGTCAATCTGGAAACCGGCGATGTGATCAATGAATCTGCCTTTGATAATCCTCAAATCGAAATCGGCCCGGATATTCTTGAACGAGTTCATTTTGCGGACCATGCAGCGGGTTTAAAAAAAATTAACCGTCTGATCATAGACGGGCTTAATGAACATATTGCCGGGCTTTGTGAAAAATCCGGCGTAAATATACAGGATGTCTTTTTGCTGGCGGTATCCGGAAATACCAGCATGACCCACCTGTTTCTGGGATTGCCGCCGAACCAGATTATCCGGGAGCCCTATATCCCGGTGGTCAACACCTTTAACACATTTTCGGCAAAAGACCTTGGAATACAGATAAATGATACTGCGCGAATCTTCATATTCCCCAATGTGGGCAGTTATTTTGGCGGTGACCTGATTTCCGGGATTATTTATTCGGGACTCCATGTACAGGATGAAATTTCGATCCTGGTGGATGTGGGAACGAACGCGGAAGTGGTCCTGGGCAACAAGGACTGGCTGGTGGCCTGTGCCGGGGCGGCCGGTCCGGCTTTGGAAGGCGGTGTTTCCGAAATCGGCATGACCGCCAAACCCGGTGTGATTGACCGGATGATCATTGATCCGGAAGACGGTACATTTGATCTGCATACCATTGACGAACTGCCGCCAAAAGGCATTTGTGGGTCCGGCATGATAGACATGATGGCCCAGCTGTTTCTTTCCGGTATGGTGGATATCCGGGGCAGGTTTGTGGCGTCCAAATGCGGGGATCGGCTGAAGGAATCCGATGGTATTCGCAGGATTGTGCTTGTCCCATCGGATGCGTCCGCCACCGGCAGGGAGTTATCCATCAGCCAGGTGGATATCGACAGTCTGATTCGATCCAAGGCGGCCATGTATACCATTCTTGAAACCATTGCCCGATACGTGGGTGTTACATTTGATGATCTTTCCACATTTTATATTGCCGGGACCTTTGGATCATTCATCAATCCCGGATCCGCAATAACCATTGGCATGATACCTGACCTTTCCGAAGACACCTACCAATCCCTTGGCAACAGTTCTCTGGGCGGGGCCACAATGATACTGACATCCCGGAAGGCGTTGGACGCTGTGGAGGGAATCCGGGACCGGATTACCTACCTGGAACTCAACGTGAACCAGGCGTTTATGAACCGCTTTTCTGCGGCTAAGTTTTTGCCGCATACGGACCCGTCTTTGTTCCCGTCGGTCAAACGGATGGTTTTGTAAAGCAGATTCAGCATTAATTAGTTTTTTATCTCAAACTTTGATGGCGTCGTAAAAAGTCCCATCTACTGCGTTGTAGCAGTTTTTCAGCCACTCAAGATACTACATGTATGATTTCTTGCCTGAAAAACCACTACGCCTTGTATATGAAACTTTTAACTTAGCCATCCCAATACTTTTTACGAGTTTGTCAACTTTGATAGTCTCGTAAAAAGTCAGATTCCGACGGCAAAGTATAAAAGTTCACCAATATATACAATCGGCAAGGCGCGCAAATTCTTAGTGATGATTCGTACTTAGCGTACTTTGAAGAAACGAAGAATGCAGCGCAACACAGAATTTGGACTTTTTACGACGCCATCAAA
>JAGGYV010000112.1 GCA_021162325.1 Desulfobacteraceae bacterium
ATATGTTCCAGTTATATGCCGTCAAACAAATGTTTATCTGCCTGGTGACCTGCCTGGCGGCGGAAACGATTTTTATTAAAATGCGCAGCCGATCCTTCACGTTATCGGATTGTTCAGCGGCAGTCACCGGCATCATACTCGGCCTGTCACTTCCAGTTACCGCTCCCTGGTACGTCGGTGTAATCGCCTCAGTGGTCGCCATTGGCATCGGAAAGGTCATTTTCGGTGGTCTGGGCATGAACCTGTTTAACCCGGCAATGGTGGGACGCGCATTTGTTATGATTGCCTTTGCCGGAGTTATGGCGGCTTCCGGGTACGAAAACCTTCATACCGGCATCGATGCCCTCACCCAGGCAACGCCCTTAAACGCCTTCAAGCAAATGGGTATTTCCACTCCCCTCAAGGATCTGTTCTTCGGATTCACCAACGGCAGCCCGGGAGAAATCAGCGCGCTTGCCTGCCTGATCGGCGGGGCATTCCTTTGTATCCGGAGAACCGCTTCCTGGGAAATCCCGGCCGGGATTATTGCCATGGTTCTGATCATGGGCGGCCTGGCTGAATTTATGGGGACCGCCTCGGACTGGACAGTACTTCATCACCTTTTCTCCGGCTCACTCTTATTCGGCGCTTTTTTCATTGCCACAGACCCGGTCACCAGCCCACTGACAGCAAAGGGCAAATTTATTTTCGGCGCCGGTATCGGTTTTTTTATCATGGTCCTCCGTCTTTTCAGCGGATACCCTGAAGGGGTGATGTTTGCCGTATTGTTGATGAATGCACTGACGCCGCTGATCAATCGCTGGTCGATTCCAAAGGCTATGGGAGAATAAACGAAATGAACACATCACAACAAATAATGCCGGACAACAACAGCCGGATTTCCAATTCTTTTTTAGTCCAGGCCTGGCTGGTCCTGCTGCTGGCATCCTTTTTCGGCGCATCTCTGGCCGGTATCCAGCTGACCCTTGCCCCGAAAATAGAAGCCAACAAACTGAATGAAACCCTTGAAAAGGTACCGGAACTAATTTTGGGGGCAGATGCCGCACAAGTAATGAAAAATACAAACCAGCAAATGAAAATTGACCAAAAATTTATTGAAGCCGGTAAAAAAACATACAGCGTATTCCAAGCCAAAATTGACGGACAAACCGCCGGCTGGGTCGCAAAAGCGTCCGGCCAGGGATATGGTGACAAAATCGAATTATTGGTTGGACTAAATGCGACCGCACAAACCATTACCGGCCTGTTTATAATTGATCAGAAGGAAACGCCGGGACTGGGAAATAACATTGTGCTGCCTGCCTGGCGGAACCAGTTTATCAATAAATCAACGCAACAGTCGTTGACAGCGGTTAAAACAAAAGCTTCTGCGCCCAATGAAATTAATGCCATTACCGGTGCGACCATTTCATCACGAAGTGTTTGCAATATTGTCAATCAAACCATAGACAACCTGAGGCAGCCGTTGGCAACAGCCGCCTTAGACAGACAGACCCCTTCTGACAATCAGACGAATAATAGTCAGACGAATAATAATCAGGAGAAAAAATAAGGATATGGCCGATCAACCAACCGCCTTTGAGCGATTCACCCAAGGTATCTTGCCGGAAAACCCGGTTTACCGGCAATTGCTGGGACTTTGTGCAACGCTGGCAGTAACCAACACCATGAAGGGAGCGATGACCATGGCCGGGGCCGTGCTTTTTGTTCTGTTATGTGCGAATGTCATCATCAGCCTGATTCGCAATCTCTTGAAGCCCCATTTGCGTATTGTTATTTTCACGCTGACCATCGCCACATTTGTGACCATCGTAGACCGGTTTCTGGCGGCTTACATGTACCAAATGAGCAAAAGCCTGGGACCGTATATCCCGTTGATTATCGTTAATTGTATTATTATCTGCCGATGTGAAGTCTGCGCATCCAAACAGTCGGTTTTCACCGCTGCTTCCGACGCTATCGGCCAGTCACTGGGGTTCGCTCTTGCCATGGCCAGTATCGCATCCGTACGTGAAATTCTGGGCACCGGTATGTTTTTCGGATTCCGGGTGCTGCCTGCTGCATGGCCGGACTGGGTGATCATGGTGTTGCCGCCCGGCGCGTTTCTCACATTCGGACTGCTCTTAGGCGCGATAAACTGGGTCGTTGCCATGAAGAAGGCCAAAGGCTAAAGGCTGAAGGCTAAAGGCTGAAGGCTAAAGGCTGAAGGCTGAAGGATAAAAGAATTAAAATATTTAAAATCAGGCATGATGACTGCTATCCGGAAAAAAAACATTAATTTTGATGATTTTCTCCCCGGCCTTCAGCCTTCAGCCTAAACCCCTGTTCTTTTTAAGGTGAAAAAATGAATTACCTGATTGACATCATGCTGATTGCCGTCAGCGCAGCTTTGATCAACAACTTTGTGTTGTATTATTTTGTCGGCATCTGCCCGTTCATCGGCGTATCCCGCCAGATCGACATGGCGGTCGGCATGGGCCTTGCGGTAACGTTTGTCATTACCATTGCCGCATTTCTTAGCTGGACCATAACCACTATGGTGCTCATTCCAGGGGCACCTTTGACCGCATGGCTCGGCGGATTTTTCATGCCGCCGGATGCCGCCGCCCGGATTGATCTGACAATTTTGAGCTATATTGTTTATATTTTTGCCATTGCATCATCTGTTCAATTTGTTGAAATGTATGTCCGCAAGTTCTTCCCGGCACTGTATAAATCGTTCGGCGTTTTCCTGCCGTTAATCACGACCAACTGCGCCATCCTGTTTGCCTGCCTGATCATCATGAGCCATGTTGCCGGCGTAGACAATCCGGCGGACGCCTGGGACCTGGGACGCTCCCTGACACTGGCATTTTTTGGCGGCATCGGGTTTACCATTGCCATTGTTATTATGGCCGGAATTAGGGAAGAGCTGGATTTCTGCGATGTCCCGGAAGCATTAAAAGGGGCTGCCATCACACTGATCGTTGCCGGTATTTTATCCATGGCCTTTATGGGTTTTACCGGGGTGGATACGGGCTTAAAAAATGCGCTGAAAAATAATTCCAAAAAACAAGTTTCTTTAAATTTTAGCCCGGATAACGCTCATGTTTTAACTTATAACCGCTATGCTTCACTGGACAGACAGGACTTCACCGCCGATATGTTAGACATTTGCATATCTTGGAGCAGAGAGGAGTTGTCATGACTTTTGTAACCATCGGGCTGGCTGCCGGCACCATGCTGGTTATGGGCCTTGTTTTTTCCTATATTCTGGGATGGGCGAATACCACTTTCCATGTCGAAGTGGATCCCCGGATTGATGCTATTATGGATGCGCTGCCGGGTGCCAACTGCGGCGGATGCGGATTTATCGGCTGCGGGGAATATGCCGAGGCCGTAGTGGGGGGGGAAGTCGTCAACAAATGTACTGTCGGCGGTGAAGGCTGCGCAGCGGACCTGGCCCAGATCATGGGCGTGGAATTAGGGGAATCCCTTCCATTCAGACCGGTGGTCCATTGCGGTGCCCATTATGAAGAACGCCTGGGCCGAACGGAGTATCATGGCGAACAGCGTTGTATTTCCGCCAATATTGTGGCGGATGTCCAGGGATGCACTTACGGATGTCTTGGTTTTGGAGACTGCGCCAGTGTTTGCAACTATGACGCCATTCATGTGATTGACGGCCTGGCAACGGTTGATTATGATAAATGTATCGGCTGCGGCGCCTGTGCCGATGTCTGCCCGAGAAATATTATTACCATCACCCCGTTTAAAGCAGAACGCATCCTTGCGATCACCTGCTCAAACAAGGACAAAGGCAAGGATATAACAAAAGTATGCACCGTAGGCTGCATCGGATGCGGGGCCTGTGCCCGGGCATCTGACCTGTTTACCATCGAAAATAACCTTTCGACCATTAATTACGATGCATATAATGCGGAATGCGGACTGGACGTCATGAAAGCCTGCGAAAAATGTCCACGGCAAAGAATTATTTTTGTTGGAAAATCAACTTCCGATGAAGTAGCCGAATTCACCGGTGAAGTGGTTACACCTGATTTTAAAACAACGGTGGATGATACCGAGTGGCGGGGATAGAGATATAAGGTAGGCCGGATTAGCGGATCACCACGTAATCCGGCAAAATTCCGGAATACATAGTTTCAAAAATGCCGGATTACGCTCTTCGAGCTAATCCGGCCTACATCAAAAAGCACCGACTTCATATTTATTACGACCCCTCTAAAAAGCCCCGCACTTCTGCCATCACCCCATCCGCATCCGCCGGCGCTTTCCATATCATCTCCGTATCCTTCCGAAACCAGGTCAGTTGACGTTTGGCAAACCGCCGGGTGTCCCGCTTTAATGTATATACGGTTTCATCCCAGGTATTTTTTTCATTGATATAATTCACCATATGCCGATAACCGATAGACTGCATGGATTTTAAATCTCCGGAATACCCTTTTTGCAAAAGCGACTTTACTTCCGCAAGCAATCCATCCTCAATCATCTGATCCACCCGCCGATTAATCCGGTCATAAAGGACCTCCCGATCGATAAACAAACAAATTTTCAACACATCAAACGGACTTTCTTTAAACCCGTGCCGCTGCTGGTATTCCGACATGGGTTTTCCGCTCATTTCAAAAACGGCCAACGCCCGGATCACCCGGTACGCATCATTGACGTGTATCCGTGAGGCGGCCTCCGGATCACAGACACAAAGCCTTTCGTATAGCGCCTGAGTACCGTCTGAATCAGCTTCATTGCCTAATCGATTAATAATCACGGGGTCAACCGATTTCGCCTCAAACAATCCATGCAAAAGAGCCTTGATATAGAATCCCGTTCCGCCAACGATAAAGGGGACCTGATGCCGGTCATAAATTTGCGCGATGGCCTGCCGGCCTTCCTGATAGAATTTTGCGGCATCAAAGGGCTCATCCGGATCAACGATATCAATCATATAATGGGGTACCCGGCGCAATTCCCCGGCCGCCGACTTGGCAGTTCCGATATTCATGTATCTGTAAATCTGCATGGAATCGGCACTGACGATGCTGCCGTGAAACGCTTCCGCCAGAGACAGGGACAATTCCGTTTTACCGATACCGGTGGGGCCACAAATCACAACAATCTTTTGGTTACTACTTTCAAGCATTAATTATATTCCTGACTGATCTTTCGGAAAACACAATAAAAAAATTTAAACTATCGATGTACGGTAGAATTTCTCATAAAATTTTATTGACATCATAATCGATTAAATATATCAAGATAATTTGTATTAATAGCATATGCAATCACTTACCCTTTGATTTTATATAGTTTTCTGTTAACAATGCGGATCTTGCTGTGTTAACACTTGATCCTGCGATTCTTTTACAGGAGTTAACTACTATGGCCAAAGATATTATCGGTTCTGTAATGGTAGTAGGTGGTGGCATTGCCGGAATGCAATCTGCCCTGGACCTAGCGGATTCCGGATATTACGTTCATCTGATTGAAAGAAGTCCGTCCATCGGCGGGGCTATGTCCCAGCTGGATAAAACATTCCCCACCAATGACTGTGCCATGTGAATTATCTCGCCTAAACTGGTCGAGGTCGGCCGGAACTTAAATATCGAGTTGCATACCCTTTCAGAGGTAACCTCTGTTTCCGGAGATGCAGGAAATTTCACTGTCTCTCTGAAAAAAGACGCTCGTTACATTGATATCAATAAATGCACGGGATGCGGCGACTGTGCAGCAGCCTGCCCGGTAAGCCTGCCCAGCCTGTTTGAACAGGGACTGGGCGATCGGAAAGCCACTTATCGGCCATACGCCCAGGCCGTCCCAGGGGCATACGCTATTACCAAAAAGGACAAATCACCGTGTACCAACGCGTGTCCGGACCATGTAAACGCCCATGCTTATGTGTCCCTGGTGTCCCAGAAAAAATACCCCGAAGCCCTGGAAGTCATCAATCGGACCCTCCCGCTGCCAGGCATCATCGGTCGTGTGTGTCCTCACCCTTGCGAAGACGTTTGTCGTCGACAGGAAGTGGATGCGCCTATCTCCATATGCACCATCAAACGATTTGTCGCGGATCAGGTGGATGTGGAAAGCACCCCGATTCCGGAAATTACCCCACGCAATGAAAAAGTTGCCATTATCGGTGCGGGCCCGGCCGGTTTGAGCGCTGCTTACTTTCTGGCCCTGGAAGGCTTTGCGGTAACGATTTTCGAGTCACTACCGGTTGGCGGCGGTATGCTCAGGGTTGGAATTCCCGATTACCGTCTGCCGCCGTCCGTTCTGGAGCAGGAAATACGATCCATCACCCGGCTGGGAGTGGATATCCGCTATAACACGGCACTGGGGCATGATATTACCATCGACAGCCTTATGGCGGACGGGTTTGAATCAGTCTATCTGGCCGTAGGCGCCCATGCCAGCATGAAGCTTAATATTCCCGGCGAAGATACTGAAGGCGTGATTACCGGTGTTCAGTTCCTCCGGGAAACCGCCTTGTATGAACGCAAAAGTGTCAGTGGGCATGTGGTGGTTGTTGGCGGGGGAGACGTGGCTATTGACGCGGCCCGTTCTGCTGTTCGCATGGGGGCTGACAAGGTCAGTATTCTTTATCGACGTACCCGGGCGGAAATGCCGGCACGCAATGAGGAAATTGAAGATGCCCTGGAAGAAGGTGTCCAGATTGAGTTCCTCATGGCACCCGTAGAAGTGGTGGCTGAAAACGGAAAAGTGACCGGCCTCAAATGCCTCAGCATGGAACTGGGCCAGCCGGATGAAAGCGGCCGGCGACGTCCCGTGCCCATCCCAGGCAGTGAATTTATAGCGCCCTGTGACGTCATCATCCCGGCCATCGGCCAGCGGGTCAATCCGGCCTTTCTTGAAGGCTCCGATGGCGTGGAATTGACCAAATGGAATACAATCATCGCGGACCCCATTTCCTGCGAGACTTCACGCAAGGGTGTTTTTGCCGGTGGTGACGCACAATCCGGCCCATGGATTGCCATCGGCGCTGTGGCGGCAGGTCGTCAGGCTGCTGAATCCATTCGCAGACATATCAATGGTGAAAATCTCACGGCCGGGCGCGATCCTATTGAGGAGCCGCAGAAAAATTTTAACCCTATTCCCGACAATATCGAACGGCTGAACCGGGAACATATGGACCGCATTCCCATGCAGGACCGGCTGTCCGGATTTGCTGAAGTAGAAAAAGGGTTCACCGAAGAACAGGCCGTGGCTGAAGCTGGGAAATGCCTCAATTGCATGGTCTGCTGTGAATGCTATGAATGCGTGAAAGCCTGTGGGGCGGACGCTCTAACCCTGGCCACCCACCTGGAAAAACCCGCTGTGGAAGATCTTGATGTGGGCGCCATCGTCCTGGCCCCCGGTTTCAGCCCCTATGATCCCTCTGACCTGGATTTTTACGGATTTGGTGCCCTGCCCAATGTTGTGACCTCCATGCAATATGAACGGATGCTTTCTGCTTCCGGGCCTTTTGGCGGCCATCTGGTGCGCCCGTCGGACCATCAGGAACCCAAAAAAATTGCCTGGATCCAGTGCGTCGGGTCCCGGGACCAGAACAAATGCAAAAACAGTTATTGCTCATCGGTCTGCTGCATGTATGCCGTCAAGGAAGCCGTTATTTCCAAGGAACATGCCGGCGACGATCTTGAATGTGCCATCTTTTTCATGGACATGCGGACGCCTGGCAAAGAGTTTGAAAGATTTTATGAAGGCGCAAAAACAAAACACGGTATCCGGTTTGAGCGCAGCCGAATTCACACCATTGAACCCACGGCAGGGGGCAATGAACTTTCTATCAGATACGTCACTGAAGACGGAAAAACGATAAACGAAAAATTTGACATGATTGTCCTTTCCATCGGTCTTGAGACACCACCGGAACTGGTCGAACTTGCCAATCGATTAAATATTGAGCTAACGCCCGGCAACTTCTGCAAAACCGAGACGTTTAATCCGGTGGCCACCTCCCGGGAGGGCATTTTTGTCTGCGGCGCATTCCAGGGGCCTAAGGATATTCCCCAGTCAGTGATTGACGCCAGCGCGGCCGCAGCAGCAGCCGGTGAAATGCTTACCATTGCCAGAAACACCATGACCAAAACAAAAGAAATCGTCCCGGAAACCAATGTGGTGGGCGAACGTCCGAAGATCGGGGTTTTTATCTGCAAATGCGGTACCAATATTGCCGGTGTCGTTGATGTCCCGGGTGTTCGTGATTATGCCGCCGGGCTCCCCTATGTTGAATATGTTAACGACAACCTGTACACTTGCTCTCAGGACACCCAGGATATCATGACCCAGATCATTCAGGAACAAAACCTGAATCGGGTGGTCGTGGCGGCCTGCACCCCCAAAACCCATGAACCCTTGTTTCAGGAGACCCTGATCAATGCGGGGTTAAATAAATATCTGTTTGAAATGACCAACATCCGTAACCATGATTCCTGGGTGCATAAAAACAATCCAGAACTGGCGACCGAAAAGGCCAAGGATCTGGTACGCATGGCCGTGGCCAAGGTTGCTTTGATGGAACCGCTTATAGAGACGGAATTAACCGTCCACCAGACGGCCATGGTTATCGGTGGCGGAATTTCCGGCTTGAGTAGTGCTCAAAATCTTGCGAATCAGGGCTATGAAACCCATCTCATCGAAAGAGACAGCCGTTTGGGCGGACAAGCTCTGAAACTTTTTCATACAGCCAAAGGGGAAAATGTTCAGGAGAATGTTGCAGCCCTTATCGCATCAGTGGAAAATAACAAAAAGGTCCACATCCATCTGGACACAGAACTAACCGGCGTGGAAGGGTTTGTCGGCAATTTTGTTTCCACATTGACTCAAAATGGCAATTCGGAAACACTGGAGCACGGCATCGCCGTCCTTGCCACCGGCGCCATGCCATATACAACGACAGAATATGACTATGGAAAAGATTCCAGGATTCTCACCGCGCTTGAACTGGACCAGAAATTAATTGCCGATGATCCCATGCTCAAAAAACTCAATTCAGCGGTATTTATCCAGTGTGTCGGATCAAGAGAGCCGGAACGAATGTATTGTTCCCGGGTCTGTTGCGCCCATTCCATTGAAAATGCTCTGGAACTTAAAAAACGCGATCCGAATATAAATATTTATATTCTGTACCGGGACATCCGTACCTATGGAGAAAAAGAATACCTTTTCAAGCAGGCAAGGGAAAAAGGGGTGATTTTCATCCGTTATTCCTTGGACAACAAACCTATTGTTACCGCCAATAACGGCAGCATTACGGTCACGGTTACGGATCATGTTTTGGGCCGTCCCATCGAACTGTCGGTGGATCTTGTAACGCTGGCAACTGCCATTGTTCCGTATCGGGATGAGAAGCTGGCCAATTTCTTTAAAGTCCCCATGAACGAAGACGGTTTTTTTATTGAAAAACATGCCAAACTCGGACCTTCCGAATTTGCCACGGATGGAACGTTCCTTTGCGGCATGGCCCATTATCCCAAACCGATTGATGAGTCCATCGCCCAGGCCAAAGCGGCTGCGTCCCGCGCCGTCACGCTTCTGTCGCAGGAAACTATTTTCAGCAACGGAACCATTGCTGAGGTGGAATCGGGCAAATGCGCCGCCTGTGGCGTTTGCGTATCCATCTGTCCATACAGCGCACCAGCCTTTGCTACGGAAGGCCGTTTTGCCGGCAAAGCAGAAATCAATCCGGTGCTTTGCAAGGGTTGCGGACTCTGCGTTGCTTCCTGTCGATCCGGGGCAATTCATTTAAAAGGATTTGATACGGACCAGATCTTTTCCCAGATTTTTGAAATGGATGAGGCAATATAGAGTGCTAACTTTTCAAAAGTTGTGTAAAGAGGAAATAAAATTTCAAATTCAAATTCAAAAAGTATAAAGTGACTAAAGTGACTAAAGTGATCTAAATTGCCTAAAGTTGAGGACTGCGCGAATCGCGCGATCATTTTTATTTAATATATAAATTGACAATGCCGCAGGCATTAACCACAACTTTAGCTCACTTCAAACTTTAGTTCACTTTTAACTTTTCCGGTTTATCGGGGTTGGGTCTTTTAAAAAAAAAGATGGCCCATATATCAAGGATAGACACAAATAAGGAGAACCAAAGAAATGCCTGAATATGAACCAAAAATACTGAGTTTTCTCTGCAATTGGTGCAGCTATGGTGCTGCCGATTTAGCAGGCGTCAGCCGGATGGAATATCCGCCTAATATTCGCATTATTCGAATCCCGTGCACCGGCCGGATGAGTCCCAAATTTATTCTTGCGGGACTCAGGCAGGGTGCGGATGCCGTATGGGTTTCCGGCTGACATCCCGGCGAATGCCATTACCTGGAAGGTAATTATTATGCCCGTCGAAAATTCGCTCTAATGAAAAATTTTCTGGAACATACCGGAATAGAACCGGGCCGACTTCATTTTTCATGGATATCATCAGCAGAGTCCACCAAATTTGTAGATGTTGTAACAAAAATTACGGATGAGGTAAAAATGCTGGATCCGGCGAATAAAAAATATGTCAAAACCGAACCTAAGGTTGATTAAAATGACGGAATATACGGATAAAATAAAAGAAATATCAAAGCGCGTGCTGGCAGAAGGCAGGGTTGAAATGGTCATCGGGTTTCGAAAAGGGTCCGTACCCATGATGAACCAGCCCCATTTGGCAACTTCTGCCGAATCAGTTGACGAATTGGTGTGGGACAGCAACTGCGGCCTGAATCTGGCCAATTATATCACCGACAAAAAAGGAACTATTGGAATCATTGCCAAAGGGTGTGATTCCAGAAATATTGTCACCCATGTCATTGAAAATAAAATCAAACGGGATCAATTATATATTATTGGTGTTCCCTGTACCGGCATGATTGATCATCACAAAATCAATGCCATGTTTGACAGCGAAATTTTAACGGTCGAAGAATCCGGCGATCAAATTACCATAAGTGGTAACGGTTTTTCCGAAACAAAGGATAAGCAGGAACTATTGCAGGAAAACTGTACTGTCTGTACCCACCGGAACCCGGTTGAATATGATGAACTGGCGGGCAATCTTGTGGAAGAACAAAAAAATGTGGATCAATATGCATCTGTGACCAAAGTAGAATCCCTGTCCGCAGATGAAAAATGGAATTATTTTGAAGATCTTCTTTCCCCCTGCATTCGGTGTTACGCGTGTCGTAATGCCTGTCCATTATGCTACTGCCCCACCTGCTTTGTGGATGAATCAAGACCCCAATGGGTGGGAAAAAGCCAGGACCCTACAGATGTGAAAACCTTCCATTTGCTAAGGGCCTATCATTGTGCCGGCCGGTGTACCGACTGCGGTGCTTGTGAGAGAGCTTGCCCCATGGGCATTAAAATCAGGGAATTTACCAAAAAATTAAACAAGGACTGCCAGGAACTCTATGGCTGGGAAGCCGGTCTGTCCCTTGACGAACGCCCGCCGTTAGACACATTTAAAACAGATGACCCGGATGAATTTATTAAGTAATTTTCGATAATTAATTGGGTAAGGGCAAACACTATGAAGCTCATCAAAATTGACCAGCAAAGCTGGAATACCGGCATCGAAAAAGCAAAATCCGCTTATCGCGTTTTTGGCCCGGTAAAAGAAAAAAACGATCATGAGTTTAAATTATTAGAACCAAATGAAATGCCGGATGTTCATTGTCAGAATACACGGCTTTCACCCAAATCAATTATATATCCCCAATCTCAAATAATGTTTACGTACAGCCTTGATGAAAGTAAAGAAGACTGCCGTATCATGAAAGAGGTTGAAAACGTTAAATCGCCCATGGCAATTATCGGTGTCCGACCCTGTGATGCACTGGCATTTCCCATTGTCCGTAAAAACTTTGACACGCCCGAATACCAGGACACCTATTGGATCAAAGCGTATGAGGCGACCACCTTTGTTGGCCTGGCCTGCAATAACGCCTGTGGTACCTGCTTCTGCACATCTGCCGGCACCGGTCCGTTTGGCGAAGAGGGACTTGACGTGCTCATCATAGCAGATGGCGATGATTTATATGCAAAACCCATTACACCTAAAGGCGAGTCATTTATCCAGACAGCCGGTTGGACCATGAAAGCTGAAGCCTCTATTGAATCAAGAATTGAAGAGCTGAAAACATCAGCGGAATCCAGCGTCACTTCTTCAGTCCCAACAGATCAACTTAAAAACAAAACGACACTTGAACTCTATGATGCCCCCTTCTGGGAACAGGAAGCGTTTTCCTGCATCAACTGCGGCACATGCACGTATGTTTGTCCGACATGCTGGTGCTTTGATGTTCAGGATGAAACCCATGGAAAATCCGGAATCCGGATGCGAAACTGGGACAGTTGCATGTTCCCTTTGTTTACAAACCATGCATCCGGCCATAACCCGAGAAATGCTAAGCATGAAAGGCTCCGGCAGCGCTTTATGCACAAATTAAAATATTACGTGGATAAATACGATAACGGCATTCAATGTGTTGGGTGTGGACGATGTATTCGCCTCTGTCCTGTCAATATTGATATACGAAAAATTTGTGACAAAATGAACAATTTTGACGCCGACAGCTGCGTCTGCGAAGCGACATCGTCTTAGCAAAAGGGGGTATCTAAGTGCAAAATCCATATTTACCATATCCGGTTCGCATTGATGAAATTATCACCGAAACCGAAGATAAAAGTTTAAAAACATTTAAATTTGTCTTTCTGAATCCGGACGATGAAAAAAAATTTGCATACGAATCCGGCCAGTTTGGCGAACTTTCGATTCCCGGTCTGGGCGAAATCCCCATTGGTATCGCATCGTCACCCATGGAAAAAGGATTCATCAAATTTACGGTATTCAAGACCGGAAAAGTAACCGCTTACCTTCATGCCATGAAGGAAGGTGACATTATGGGGGTCCGGGGACCTTTGGGACATCCTTTTCCCTGGAAAACCCTCGAAGGAAAAAATATTGTCATTATCGGCGGCGGGTTTGCTTTTACCACCCTGAGATCATCTATTATCAGTATTCTGGATCCGGCGAATCGTTCAAAGTTTAAGGACATTCACGTAATTTACGGTGCCCGTTCACCCGGCATGCTTTTATACAAAGATGAAGTTACCGCCTGGGCGGAGCGGGAAGATATTAACATGAATATCACGGTTGACGGAACCGATGACCCGGCCTGGAAATACTTGACCGGGTTTGTTCCCACGATCACGGAACAAAAAGCACCGCCGGGAAACGATGACACATACGCCATTGTTTGCGGTCCTCCGATCATGATCAAATTCACCCAACCGGTATTAGACAACCTGGGATACAGTCATGACAATATCCTCATGTCCCTTGAAAACCGGATGAAATGCGGTATCGGTATCTGCGGCCGATGTAATATCGGAAAAAAATTTGTCTGCAAGGACGGACCGGTATTTACCCTGTCACAGCTCAACCAAATGCCGAAAGAATATTAATTTTGATGGCTTCGTAAAAAGTCCAAATTCTTTGCCATCGAAATCCGACTTTTTACGAGTTTGTCAATTTTAATATTGACAATAAATTTACTTTCCTGTATTTTGAATATTTATATTTATAAACTATAAATAGAAGACATAAAATAAGTTAAATAATATATTAATTTTTAAAGGAGGAATATTTCATGGCATTAGTAGAATTTGAAGGAAGTTCATTTAACGTAGACGAAGATGGATTCATTGAAGACTTTGCATCATATAACAAATCCTGGGTGCAATTGGTAAAAAAAGAAGAAGGTATTGATGAGTTAAATGAAGAACATTGGTTAGTCATCAATGTTCTCCAGGACTACTACAAGAAAAACGGTATTGCACCGATGGTTCGAATTCTTTCCAAGCTGACCAAGTTCAAACTGAAACACATCTATGAACTCTTTCCATCAGGTCCGGGCAAAGGCGCTTGCAAAATGGCGGGATTACCTAAACCGACCGGTTGTGTATAATAAACAAGATTTCTCTACTTGAGTTTAAAAAAAAGCCCTGCTTTTAGCAGGGCTTTTTACATTTGATTCGCCCTATTACACCCTCTTTTCATGTTTAAAATAAAAAAAATGGACGCAACAGATAAAGCAATACTCAATCGGATACAATCCGACTTTCCCGTGTCTTCCCGGCCATATGCGGTTATTGCCGATGAGTTCAGTCTTTCCGAAGATGAAGTGATTAACCGGGTTCAACAGTTGAAATCAATCGGTATCATCCGCCGAATTGGCGGCAATTTTGTCCCTGGAAAACTTGGCTATGTCAGCACCTTGTGTGCTGGAAAAATTCCGGAAGATAAAATCGAAGCCTTTGCCAGAGAGGTGAACCGCTATACCGGTGTAACGCACAATTACGTTCGGGAAAATGAATATAATATCTGGTTTACTTTTATTGCCCCGTCAATGGCATTAATTGAAACATACCTGGCGGAAATCTCCTTAAAAACAGGCATTACGGACATCATCAATCTGCCGGCAACCCATGTGTTCAAAATTAAAGCGCATTTTAATTTATGATGGCTACGGATTTACAGAAAAAAAATGAAAAATATTCGCATTGCGGTCGTTGTTTCCAATGCCAGAGTTGGAAACACTGCCAATAATCTCGAACAAATGGCGGCCTGGATCAAAAAATCCGCTGAAAAAAAAGCATCGATTGTCTGTTTTCCGGAAATGGCGATCACCGGCTATCATGTTCAAAAAAAAATCATAGAAGTTGCCGAAACCGTCCCCGGCCCCTCAACCGATTACCTTACAAATCTTGCTAAAATTTATAAAATCACCGTTCTGGCCGGTCTGGCGGAAAAGAAGTTAAACGGCCATATATCCGCCACACATGTGGTCATTGCTCCGGAAGGGATTAAAGGGGTATACCGGAAAGTGCATTTAGGCCCTTCAGAAAAGGAACTATTTATTTCAGGTGATGCCATCCCGGTATTTGAGGACAACGGTATTAAATTCGGTATTCAACTTTGCTATGATGCCCATTTTCCTGATCTTTCAACTGCAATGGCGCTCAAGGGCGCAGATGTAATTTTCATCCCCCATGCCTCCCCAAGAACCACGCCAAACGAAAAAATCAAATCCTGGATGCGTCATTTGCCGGCAAGAGCATATGACAACGGCGTGTTTATCATTGCATGCAACCAATGCGGAAAAAATGGAAAAGGGCTGAATTTCCCCGGTGTCGGCGTTGTCCTGAGTCCGGCCGGTGAAATTATTCAATCGTATGCGGGTACGGATGAACATATGATTATTGCGGATTTAAAAGCAGCGGATCTTAAAAAAGTACGGTCCCATAAAATGAGATATTTTCTGCCAAACCGAAGACCGAAAATTTATAAATTATAATAAGGCAGAATGGTGCAGGACTAACATAAGGCCTGGCATAATTCATTCTTTCAGAGCCCCTAAAAATTTGCAATCCCAGTTTTTCCCCATAATCCAAATGATAATTTGGATATCTCTTAACACAACATCTTGTGTCAATCATTTCTGTTTTGATGTTTTATTAATTACTTCAATGAGTTCATGACCCATCGCGTATTCCGGGTATGCTGAAATAATTTTCTCAGCAAACGGTTTTGCTTTGAACGGCTGTTCGGTATTTAAATAATATGTCGTCATAGCATAGAGAGAATCCAGATTATCAGGTTCAATTTTCAGTGCATACAAAAAGTACTTTTCCGCTTCTGACTGTTGATTTATGCTCTGGAGCAAAAGGCCCAGGTTATAATGAACCCGCGCATTATTCGGCAAGCCATCGGCGGCAAGCGTCAGGTAATGAACCGCCTTAATGGGTTCTTTCTTTTCTACAAGCAACAGGCCCAGCGAATAAGCCAGTTCGTGCATATCCGGCCTGATTTCATAGGCCTGTTTTAACAATTTTTCTGCTTTATCATTTTCACCTGTCTGATTGTAAAGCATTGCCAGATTCACTTTGGCCGGATAGAACACGTCATCAATGGCAATGGATTTTTTGTAATGTTTTTCAGCTGTCTTAAGGTCACCGAGATTGCTGTAAAGAAGGCCCTGGTTAAACTGGGCCTGGGGAAAATCACCGGCATAGGCCATAGCTCCCTTATATTCGCTTAAAGCGGATTCAAAAAGTTTTCGTTCATTTTCTTTTAACACATTTTCTGAAACCGGACTCAGGCACATGGCCGCTTCCATGCGGACAGCTTTGGCCGGATCATAGAGCAGGGGTAAGGCAAATTGGAGTCGCTGTTTTTCATCTAAAGAAAATCGGCTGAACGTCCGGATTGCGGCATGACGAATCATGGATTCATCATCAGCCAGCGCACGTTCTAAAGCCTGAAGGCTCTTTTCCTCCGGATAGGAAATCAGCATGGAAACCGCTGTGGCTCTGACGATTACCGGAAGCAGAATGTCATCGGCTGTTTTGACCAGAATATCCACTGTTTCCGGTTTTCCTTCACGGGCTGCGGCCATGGCAGATCCATAATGAGGTTTGCGGGTCTGACCATACCATTTGGTCATATAATCGATTGACCATTGACCATCTTTATCAGCATGACACTGATTGCAGGCATTAGGGGTTTTATCAGCCATGCTTAAATCCGGTCGAGGCACCCGGATGCTGTGATCCGGCCGGTAGTCAATGCCCATGTAATAACGGCCGGGCATGTGACAGCGTTCACATTTTGCGCCCTCACCAACATCTATGACGGTTCCGTCTGCCAGTTTAACCGGGTCACCTTTTTCTCCTTTTTGTTTATGAAAATGATCTTCTTTGTTGTCATACACATCGGCTCGATGACATTGCAGGCAAAGCGCATTTCCGTCATTTATACGCTTTAAACTGTGCACATCATGACAATCGCTGCACCGGACATTGTTGTTATACATCTTGCTCTGGAGAAACGACGCATACACATAAACTTCTTCCAGGATCTGGCCGTCCGGGAAATACATCCCTTCGGTCAGCAGTTGGGGAAGCATAAAATCTAAAGCATCGGTTTGCGGATGCTGATAATCACCTAAAAAAGACCGGCGGGCATGGCATCGGGCACAGAGTTCCACCAGATTTCTTGAATTTAAACCCCGGGTTTTGACAATCAGGCCAAAATTTTCCGTATCCGGTCTTGCCATTTCCGGCATTTGAGCCCATTCCAGGTGTTTCGATGCGGGCCCGTGGCACGCTTCACAGGAAACATCGATTTCCGACCAGGTGGTGTTATATGAATCTGTTTTTTGATCATACCCTTTGACCAAGTGGGTAGAATGGCATTCTGCGCACATGCCGTTCCAGTTCTGTGCCTGGTTGGTCCAGTGCAGCCAGTCATTAACCGGGATATCCTGGTCCGGATACAGGTGATACCATTTTTTTTTTACGACATCCCAGGCAATGGTCAGGCACTGCAGCCTGCCACCAGGAAACGGGATCAAATATTGCTGCAATGGATAGGCACCAAACGTATGGGTGATTTCAAAATCAGCCATTTTGCCACCGGGCCCCAATGTGTTAATATAAAATTTTTGATCTTTTTTAAAAAATCTTGATGTCATGCCGTTATGTTCAAAGACAGCATTGTTAAAATCACCCAGAACCGTCTGTTCATCAGCCACATCCATGGCAAGATCATGATGTGATCCGTTCCATTTATCATATTCCGGTTTGTGGCAGTCAATGCATGCTTCTCTACCCACAAATGCAGCTTGGGCCAATGGACTTTTTGAGGCATCTTCCCGGTTTCTTATTTCCTCCTGATATAAGCATAAGTAAAACGGAATAGCCAGTACAATGACCAGTGTGGCAAGAACGCCAATGATTTCCCATTTTTTAAGATCTTGAGTCATTTTATTATTTCAATCGCTGACATAAAAAACCGGTTCATTACGAATACACCACCTGAGACGTTTCAAAGCGGCTTCTTTTGATCTTCTTGTTTGTATTTACTTTTACGACCCCGTTCTCAATGAATAAGTCAAAAATATCCAACGGTCTGGGTGCCGGGGATTGCAACACCTCCCCCTTGATATTAAAAGATGATGAATGACACGGGCATTTAAACTGTTTTTCTGATTCAACCCACGGGACGGTGCACCCAAGATGCGTGCATTTTCGTGACAGCGCCAAAAAACCACCATCTTCTAACCGGACAAGATAAAACTGCCCTCTTCTAAAAGCAGTCACCGAATCATTTTTAAAATCATTTCCGACACCAGCAGTGACCACTCCGCCGAAGGACTCGTCTTTGCCTTGTTGTTTTCTTGGTTTCAGATAGGCAAAAATAACCCCTACGATCTCTGCCAGTGCAACAAACCCCAAACCGATCCATATTTTTTTTAAAAAGCCTCGGCGGCTTTCTGTCGTTTTCTCAATCTTTTCTTTTTTATCAGTCATGATAGTTCCGTAAAAAGTCAGATTTCGACGGCAAAGAATAAAAGTTCACCAATCTTAAGAATTGGCAAGGCGCGCAAATCCTGAGTAATGATTTGTACTTATCGTACCATGAAGCAGCGAATGATGCAGCGTAACGCAGAATTTGGACTTTTTGCGAAGCCGTCAGTCATAGTCTTTTAATCGTTGCGATCTCATTGATTGATACCTCCCACGGCCAGCACAATGCCATCCCCGAACCCCTGAACCATATGCCGGCAATTGTGAGCACCATAAACGTAACCAGGAGAAAAATACATATTGCCTGAATGCATTCATCTGTTGTTGCGGTAAACCTTCGTTTAATCCACCCATAAAAAAACAGAATAAATGCCAGTACAAGAACAAAAGGAATAACCCCATCAGTAACAGTTGGAGATATTTCCGGAAACCAGTATAAAAAAAGTGAAGCATGTTCATCTGCAATAATCATCAACGGTATAAGTGTCAGGGAGGTGCATAAAGCAGCAATGCCTGTCTTTCGCCCGTTGGCAGACAAAAACCAGGTGCCGCCGCCACTATTGGCAGATTTCAAAAAAGGCAGGTATGTCAGCCAGAGTACCAGGAATAAAGGAATGATAAAAACAGCAAAAAACGGGTGAAAATGCTGAAGGAGTTCCTGCAGGCCTGAGAAATACCATGGCGCCTTTGTGGGATTTGGGCTCAGACCCGGATTGGCCTGGCCGTAAAGCGGTGCATTCATAAACACAGAAACTATCATCAGGCCGGCAATAAGGACCAGGGCCGCTGTAACTTCACGGGTTACAAGATGAGGTACGGTTGCTAACTTTTTCTGCTTTTCTTCGTCTTTGCCATTCAAGCCAACCGGCTCAACAACGCCGCCAGCTTTTCTCACTCGCCAAAAATGGAACGGCAGCAAAATCATAAGTGCAACAGGCACCAGGGCAATATGAATGGCGTAGAAATTGGATAACGTTGCCTGGCTGATGTCAGGCCCTCCGAGAATCATTTCCCGAACAGGTTGCCCGACATATGGAATATACTCAAACATGCTGGCACAAATGGTTATTGCCCAGAATGATAACTGGTCCATTGGCAGCAGATACCCTGTAAAGTTTGAAATCATCACGCACAAAAACAGGCCTAAACCGATCCACCAGTTGGTATTTCGCTGATTGTGATAAGCACCGGTAAAAAACACCCTCAGCATATGGAAAAAAACAATGACAATAAGAAGGTTCGCTCCCCAGTGGTGCAGATTTCGGATCAATCTTCCGAACAGCACTTCCTGCTGAAGCATCCGTATCGAATCATAGGCTTTACTCATTTCTGATGAATAAACAAACAACAAAAGAATACCGGTAATCACCTGCATGAGAACAAGGACCAGCGCACTTCCGCCGAGCCCCCAGGTATGTGTAGGTCTTAATACATTTTCGGAAATTGACGGCGGGTGAATGTGGTAAAGAAAATTTCTCTTTTTAGGTATTTTTCGATTGTTTGTCATTATATCGATTAAGTAATTAGAAGCGGTTCATGGTGTTTCTTCATCACTGTCATTGAAACAAACGTTACAATGATATTGAAAAATTCTGATTCAGTTCGTTGGAAGTGTTCCCCACGGCCGCTTCCGGGTAAAAAAACGACAAATCAGAATTAGTCGCTGAACGAAAACCCCTAAGCCAAGTTGTCATTACGAGGAGAGAGGAACGAACGACGAAGTAATCTCCTGTCATTAATGGGATTGATTTGGTCGTATCCGTCCCTGCGACGCCAGCGGCGTGGCTCGCAATGACAGAAAATTCATAGTTGAGGGACTTTCCTTTCAATCACGAATTAAGCGTTATTATATCACAGTTTTCCTTGATACAAAACAATTAACCGTATCAATTAGGATGCAATAAATTGCCGAATAATCCTGTAAAACAAATCAGGCGCCTCTATAGGGACACAATGGCCGGTGCTATGAATCTGTTCCCATTGACCTCCCAGATGCCTTACAAGTTGTTCTGCCGCATTATCAGGAACCATCAGGTCATCAGATCCAGTAATCACCAGAGTTGGGATTTGAAAAGAAAATGTCGTTGTCGAAAGGTCGGGATAGGTTTGCAAGGCTTTTAATTGTGTAAGAAGCGATTCTTTATTGTTTCTTTTTGCAATGGCTTTTGCCATAGCCTTTTTGAACGGTTGTTTTTTCATGGAAAAATAACTACCCAAAAGATAGGGAAGTAAATACTCCGCCATACTTTCTTTCCCATTTTTCTCTAAAATATTTATGGCTGTCTGAAAAATCTGATGCGTGTGTGCGGTTGTTTTCATTGCAATGCCGCACAGAATCAAACTTTTCACTTTTTGGGGATGGCGTTTGGCAAAGGCCAAAGAAATTCTGGCACCAAGGCTTATGCCGATGAAATGCGCCTTTTTTATTTTAAGAAAAGATAATAAATCGGCAAGGTCTTTGGCATGCTGGTCCAATGTCAGAAGAAGGTCGCCTGAATCGCTATTCCCCTGGGACCTGGCATCATAGGTGATCACATGATATGCGTCTTTAAATTTCTCAACCTGGTATTTCCAAAACAAAGAGGTCTGTGTAAATCCATTTAAAAATACAATCGTTGGATTATGTTTTATGGGATTATGTTTTGCCTGATCACTATTGTGTAATTCAAAGAACAGGCGGCAGCCATCTTGTGTTTGATAATATGGCATCATTAACCCATGCAGCGTCTGTCAATCGGTTATAAATCGGAGATCCAGATCCATTTTTTTAGCTGATTTTTCCACTTCAGCTTTCACCTTTGAGACTATCGCTTCATCCTGGACTTCGGCCGTTAGGGAGAGATTAAAAAGAGGATCGCCGGAGTGAGGCGCATTGGTTATTTGCGTATCCAAAGACTGAATATTTAAGTTAAACTGATGCAGCAAATGAACAACCTCTTGAACAATGCCGGGATGATCCATAGCCTGTACTTCGATAACAAGCGGTGTTACCTTTTTTTCAGGTAGTATGGATGGGTCTTGGGC
>JAGGYV010000140.1 GCA_021162325.1 Desulfobacteraceae bacterium
CGTGGTGGTTCCCGCTTCCTTTAACACATCCCGACTAATCGGGCTTACGGATAAAATGGTACCCCCATCACAAACGCCTTCCAGGTAGGAAATCGGGGCTTCAGGTGCATCAGCGGACCAGCTGTAATGAGGCTTGTCCCCGCCGGATATCGCCTGATCCGAAAGGTTGAAATAGGTATACAAGACCCGCCCCGGAACATCGGGAACCGGATCATCCCAGGTCGCATCCTGATGATACCAGTGACCGCACAGATACACCATGTTCCAGGCATGGTTCATGGGTTCACTGTTAACGATGCGAACGAGAATATCTGATTTTTGAAGCATTTTGCAGGTCAGCAAAGAATATCCCTGACACACGGTATGCCCCAGAAACAGGGCCGCCCAGGCACTGTGCTCTGCGTACTCTGGGTCTGTCAAATCATATTCCACATGGGTAACAATCCAGTCATGAATGGCTCTTTCTTTTTCCTCATCATTCATGCCAGTCGTTATAATGGTACCAAGAATTTCATCGACCTGGGCCTCCACCTGCTGTTCCTGGGCACTGTCCGCCAGATAAGTGACGGGATCATAAGTCACCGTCACATTTTCATCATACCCGGACCAGTTTTTATAGTTTCCCTGGATGGAAAAATTCAGGTAATCATCGCTCCCAATGGCGTCTTTTTCCGCCTGGGAAAGAATCGATCCTACCTCATCAAAAATAAAATTATACGCCATATCAAATGAAAAATCAGTGGCGCGATTTCGGAACTTGTCGCTTAACAGTGAAACAACATCCTCATAGGAATAGCAGATCTCCGTGGCAAGCATATGAACGGATTTTTCACGAATGGCGGCAGACGTATCGACGGGAGTCAGGTCTTCCTGGGATATCCGGTAACGCCAGGCCGGATTGATCCAGAACGCGTCCCCATCATAAACGGCAGAAGCAGCCGTCACTGAAGATAGAATAATCAAAAGCCCGGCAAGTCCCATGATACATTTTTTCATTTCCCCTCCCCTTTTTCTTCAGGAAACGCCCTGTGGAATCGTGGCATCTGACGCATTCATCCTTCATAGCACAAAACGATCGATATTTAAAGACAACCGGACTCCCACAAACAACAAGACCTGAATCATCAGACAAAAAACCCGGCCTACGATTTGTAGGCCGGGTTTCTTACCCGGCAAATGGTTTATTCCGTTAAATCCTGATTATTTGCCCGGCACACGGGTACCGGGTAAACAAGGGGATCGATTTTGTGCCATTGCGCACCACGTCGCTGGCGGCGCAGGGTGGACGACCCAAGCAATCTCATCATGTATTATGAATGCAGGGGATTACGTCGCCGTTCGGTAACATCTCAATAAGCCAAGGCAAAATACGGGCCTTCGATTTATGGCAAAATCATGCAGCGGAGGGCTTTAGACCTCCATTTCCACGGCCAAAAGGCCGTGGGGTATGGAAACCTGAAGGTTTCCGCTACACGGTTTCGTGGTTATACCCAAACCTTTTGAGGACAACCGCCGCGTTCCTCACAACGCATAATGACAATTGAATGAAAAAAACAAAAAAATCAGAGATAAAAAACTAAGCAGCGCTGGAGAGCTTGATGGCGCACACTTTAAATTCAGGGATATTGGATACCGGGTCCAGCGCCGCGTTGGTCAGTCGGTTGGCTGCGGCTTCGGCAAAATGAAACGGGATAAAAACAGTTCCGGAAACCGCCTGCTCCGAAATTGTTGCCCGAACAGTTATCTGGCCCCGTCGTGATGCCACGTTAATCGGGGAACCATCTTCAACACCGAATTTCTCCGCATCTTTGGCGGATATTTCCACAAACGATTCCGGGGCCCGCTCGTTTAAGCCATCTGTTCGACGGGTCATGGTGCCGGTATGGTAGTGATACAACACCCGACCGGTGGTCAGGTACAGGGGATATTCATCATCCACCGTTTCCGCCGGTGCAATGTAATCAATAGCATGAAAAACCCCTTTGCCGCGTGTAAACTGCCGGGTATGCAAAATCGGCGTTCCCGGATGTTCCTGGCTCGGACAGGGCCAGTGCAACCCTTGTCGTTCAATCCGCTCATACGTCACTCCGGCATATGACGGGGTGACTTCCCTGATTTCCTCAAAAATCTCCTGGGCATTCTTATATGCCATGGGATACCCCATCCGTTTGGCGATTTCACTGGTAATTTTCCAGTCATCCCAGGCATCTCCCGGCGCATCAACGGCTTTTCGAATCCGTTGGACCCGCCTTTCCGTATTGGTAAACGTCCCATCCTTTTCAGCAAAACAGGTAGCCGGCAAAATCACATCCGCCATTTTCCCGGTTTCCGTCACAAAAATATCCTGAACCACCAGGAAATCCAAGTTGGCAAAACTTTTTTCCGCGTGGTTCAAATCCGGATCCGACACCAGCGGATTTTCACCAATAATATAAAACGCCTTAATATCTCCGTCATGGGCCATGGGCACCATTTTGGTCACTGTCAGCCCGTTCTTTTCCGGCAGACCGGTGATCCCCCAGGCATCTTCCATTTTTTTCCGGACCGCCGCATCAGTAACCGGCTGATATCCGGTATACACATTGGGCAATCCGCCCATATCACAGGCACCCTGAACATTGTTCTGGCCCCGCAACGGATTCACGCCACCGCCGGGAATCCCGAGATTGCCGCACAGCATGGACAGATTGGCCAGTGATTTAACGTTATCCGTACCGGTCGTGTGCTGGGTAATGCCCATGCAATAAAGAATAGCACTGGCCCCGGCGTTGGCATACAGCCGGGCAGCATCAATGATCTGCTGGGCAGCAATGCCGGTAATCTTTTCCACATAATCAGGCGTAAATTTTTCAACCATTGATTTCAATCCCTCAAAATCATTGGTCCGCTTTTCAATAAATGCCTTGTCGTGAAGATTTTCAGCAATAATCACATGCATCAACCCGTTGATCCAGGCCACGTCCGACCCAAGATTCGGCCTGAGCCAGAGATCGGCAAATTTCGTCAGCTTAATTTGTCTTGGATCCACCACGAGCAATTTGGCATTCTTATATTTAACCGCCCGTTTGACGACGGTTGACAATACAGGATGGTTCTCCGTGGTATTGGACCCGACCACCATGATCACATCAGCGTCTCCAATATCACCGATCGTATTTGTCATTGAACCACTTCCGAAAGCTGCGGCCAGACCGGCCACGGTAGAGCTATGTCAGAGGCGGGCGCAATGATCGATATTGTTGGTTTTTAATACGGCCCGGGTAAATTTCATGGCCGCGTAGTTATCTTCATTGGAAACACGGGCAGACGTAAAAACGCCGATGCTGTCTGCCCCATGTGCGTCCTTGATTTCCGAAAGGCGTTTGGCCGTCAGGTCCAGGGCTTCATCCCAGGACGCTTCCCGAAACTCCCCGTTTTCTTTTATCAACGGCGTCGTAAGACGGTCTTTTGCATGCACGAATTGAAATCCGAACCGACCTTTTACACATAAACTGCCATAGTTCGGCGCCGTATCTTCAGCACCGGTAATTTTAACAATCTGATTGTCTTTTACATGAAAATCGATCTGACACCCAACACCGCAATAACTACAGGTACTTCTGACTTTTTCTGTTTCCCACGGCCTGTCAAACCGGGCATCCTTGGGCACCAGTGCACCCACCGGGCACGCCTGAACACATTCTCCGCAAAAAACACAGTCGGAATCTTTCAGCAGCTTGTCATCACCGGCAACAATCTTTTTCTTATCCCCATCATAACCAAATTCAATGGCATTATTCACCTGAATTTCATTACAGGCTTTCACGCATCGGCCACAAAGGATACACCGTGAAAAATCCCGGATAATAAACGGATTCGCCATTTCCATAGGATACAGGGTTTCAACATTTGAATAATCGCTGCCGGAAACCTGATAATGATAGGCCAGATCCTGCAGGCGGCAGTCCCCCCAGGCCGGACAAAGTTCCGGGCTCTTGTCTTCTGCGTGAACCTTGAGCTGGTATTGGGTCCAGCTTTCTTCATGAGGCGCGCGAACCGCACAATTATGGTTTCCCATAGACAACATATTTTTAATGGTCTGCTTTCGGGACGCCACAACGCGTGAAGATTCGGTCTGGACAATCATTCCCTCCACCGCTTTGGTATCACACGATGTAACCAGATCCTCCTGGCCGGCAATTTCAACGACACACACGCGGCAGGTACCGGTGGGTGTGGTTCCTTTAAGATGGCAAAGAGTGGGAATTTCTATATTATTTTGTCGGGCGACATCTAAAATCGTATCGCCTTCTGTAAAATTAAACCGATTTCCATTGATGACGATGGGTTTCTGATTTTCCATGGCCTTTAAGCCTCTCCTTAACCAATAAATTAATACTTTAACAAAATCTAAAACTTTATGAATGGCTGGCGTTATACCGTTATCTCTAAATAATGCGAATAGGAACGCGGTTTTGGCACTGCTTGACTTTCTAAACGAATACCTTCCAAATGAAACACCATCGCTTCCTTCATATTTTTTTCAAATCAAAAAACCCCTATATAAACAAATGGCTATAATGTCAACGGGATAATTTAATTTCATCCGCCACCTGATTCACATCCGCCATAACTTTGGCAATATCCAGTGTCAGCAACGCCCTGTTCTCCATGACCACCTGCCCGTTAATAATGGAAGTATCCACATCATTTCCGCTGGCAGCGTACACCAGGTGAGAATGAAGGTTATACATAGGCGTCAGATGCGGCTTATTAGTATCAATAATAATCACATCCGCTTTCTTTCCCGGCACCAGAGAACCGGTCAATTTATCAAGGCCGAGCGCTCTGGCCGCATCTATTGTCGCCATCTTCAGCACGGTTTTCGCATCCATGACCGTCGGATCCAGGGTATTAACCTTGTGTATCTTGGCGGCGGTGTCCATTTCCAGAAACATATCAACATCATTATTACTGGTGCATCCGTCCGTGCCAAGCCCCACACATACACCGGCGTCCATGAGCTGAGGCACCGGGGCGATTCCGGAAGCCAGCTTCATATTGCTCTCCGGGTTATGGGAGACCTTGACATCAAAAGATGCCAGCAGTTCAATATCCTTGTCGGTCAGGGCCACACAATGACAGGCCAGCAACAGCGGCGACAACACCCCGATTCCCCCCAGATGCGCAATAGGGGTTTTCCCATACCGTTCGAAAATGGTATGCACCTCTGTTTGCGTTTCCGCCACATGAATAATCAGCGGTACTTCATATTTTTTCGACAGCGCACCCGCTTTTATGAGCAAATCCGGGCCGCACAGATAGGGTGAATGCGGTTCCACCGCCACAGTGATCAACGAATCCCCTTTCCATTTTTTAATCAAATTTTCCGTATAGACAAAGCCTTCTTCAATGAGCCCGTAACTGGGAGAAGGAAAATCATACAGCACCTCGCCCACCACCGCCCGCATTCCGGCTTGCGCAGCAGCCTCGGCCACGGCGTCTTCAAACAAATACATATCCGCAAAACAGGTGGTTCCGGAAAGAATCATCTCCGCACATGCCAGCAGTGCGCCGGTTTTGACCTTTTCATAATTCAGTTTTGCTTCAGCAGGAAAAATATAATCGTTGAGCCAGGTCATTAAATGAAGATCATCGGCAAGTCCCCGGAAACACGTCATGGACGCATGGGTATGGGTATTGATCAGCCCGGGCATGATAATCCCGTTTTTTGCGTCAATCACCTTTGCCGCCTGACAGTCCGAAAACTTTTCTTTCGGGCCGATATCAATAATCCTGTCTCCGGAAATGGCCACCGCGCCGTTGGCAATAACCGCTTCGTCACTGTCCATGGTCACAACCACACCATTGATTATCAGGAGATCCACTTCATTCATTTTTAGCCAAATCCTTTGCGACTTCCTGTATAATCACGGATAATTTTGACGCTGCCTGTTGAGCAACTTCAACAATCCCTTCCTCCGTGTCCGCCGTGGGATTATCCGGGTCGTTGATATTAGTGATGATAGACAGACCCAGTATTTTTATTTTTGCATGAACAGCCGCAATGGCCTCCTGTACCGTGGAAAACCCGACCGCATCTGCGCCGATCTGTCTTAAAAACCGCGTCTCCGCCGATGTTTCAAGAGACGGCCCTTTTAACCCGGCATATACACCCATTCTTAATTGCTCCCCGCATGTTCGGCCAGCTCTTTGTGCAATGGCTGCCAGCTCTTTATCATACACGTTCGTCATGTCCGGAAACCGGGCGCCCCATTGCGCGTCGTTGGGACCTGCCAGCGGATTTTCACCGGTTAAATTGATATGGTCCAGTATCACCATTATATCCCCGGCATTAAACGTAAGATTTAAACCGCCGGCGGCATTTGTCAAAATCAGGGTTTGAACGCCCAACTGCTGCATCAACCGAATCGGAAACGTCACTTCTTTGGCGGAATACCCCTCATAGAGATGAAACCTTCCCTGCATGGCAATAACATCAAGACCTTCCAGCGTGCCGTAGATCAACCGCCCGTGATGGCTCTGCACTGTTGACACCGGTATATTGGGTATCTCTTTGTAATCAAATACGTTCTTTGCGTCAAGGGCGTCAATGCTTTCTCCCAGCCCGGTACCGGTCATGATACCGATGACTGGCGGGATTTTTATATGGCGCGTCAGAAAATCAACGGCTTTTCCAACTTGCTGTTTATATATTTTCATCATTTCCATCCGTTAATATATATTATCTATCCTGATTTCATGATTTGACGCCATCGATATTAATCTTTTCCCGATAAATACGTCAAGGAAACAATATTATTGCCCAATGACCAAAACAGGCAATCGAACGATATTGACATATGAAAAATATTATGAATAAATTATTATTTTATATTTACCATATTATTGATAAATATGTCATTGATAGTGTAGTTTAAATGGGTTGGAATAATTAGGTGTATCAAAAACGGATAAACAGTGAAAACGACGTTGATTCAGGAGTTGCGTTATGATTGAAGCATTTTTGGTAATGGGAGGCATGGGCGTGATCATTGGTGCGGGTCTGGCCGTGGCTTCGAAAGTTTTTTACGTTTATGTGGATCCAACGGTTGAAAAAATTGATGACCTGCTGCCCGGCGCAAATTGCGGCGGATGTGGATTTCCTGGCTGCGCGGCCAATGCCGAAGCCATTGTGGAAGGCAAATCTTCCCCGGATTCCTGCGTTGCCGGCGGTACAGAACTGGCGGAAGCGATTGCGGAAGTCATGGGCATGAAAATAGAAGCCAAAGAACCGGACATCGCGCTGCTTGGATGTACATACGGAACCAAGGACGCAGCTATAAAATTCACCTATGACGGCCTCAGCAATTGCCAGGCTGCGGCCATGCTGTATGGCGGGATGAAAGAATGCCAGATCGGCTGCCTGGGGCTTGGTTCCTGTGTAGCTGCCTGTCCCTTTGGCGCAATCACCATGGGTAAAAATGGACTGCCGGTGGTGGATGAAATCAAATGTACCGGTTGCGGTACCTGTGAACGCGTCTGCCCCAAAAATATCATTACCCTGTCTTCGGTCACGCGAAGAATTTTAAAAGAATACACCACTGACGACTGCACCACTCCCTGTCAGCGCGCCTGTCCGGCGGGAATCAATATTAGTGAATATATCCACCAGATCACTCAAAAAAACTACCATAAATCAGTACAGGTAATAAAAGAAAGAAATCCCTTCCCTACGGTTATCGGCCGGATCTGTCCCCGGCCCTGCGAAACTGACTGCCGCAGACAATTAATTGACGAACCGGTTGCGATCAATTTCCTTAAACGGTTTGTCGCGGACTATGAAATGCAGAGCAATGACCGGGTGCTTCCATTTAAAGCACCTGAAACAAACCGCCGGATTGCAATTGTCGGCGGCGGCGTTGAAGGCCTGTCAACCGCTTTCTTTACCGCCCGCCTGGGTCATTCCCCCACGGTATTTGAAGCCACTGAAAAACTGGGCGGATTGCTCAGGACAGCCATTGCCCAGTATCGGCTCCCCCATGACATTCTCGACTGGGATATCGAAGGGATTGTTGAAATGGGCGTTGACACCCAAACCAACCAGACCCTTGGCAAGGATTTCACTATCGCGTCCCTACTGGCGGGTGATTATGAAACCGTATTCCTGGCTGCCGGCGGTTGGGACAGCCGGACCGAACGTTTAAAAGATGCAGCGCCTGAAAAAACGGTGCCCGGAACATTTCTATTAATCGATCTTTTAAAAACCGGTACAGACAATAAATATCAATTAAACATCGCTAAAAATGTAGTGATTGCTGAAAGCGGCAAGCTCACCCCCGACGCGATAAAAGCCTGCAAAACCCTGGGGGCGAAAAAAGTTACCGTTGTATTTAAAAATTCAAAACAAACAACTGCTTTAGATGAATCGGAAATAAAGGCCCTGGAATCAAATGATGTCACGATTATGTTTGATTCAACCATTACCGGTCTGGCCGGAAAAGGAAATCATCTAACTCAAATCACCGTCAATAATGACATGGATATCCCGGCCGGCACACTGATTCTCGAATCCGGTCGTTTGCCTGAACTCATTTTCTCCCTGCCGAAACCGGAAGGCGAGCAAGCTGATGAGACCGAAAAACCAAAAGCACCCGCCGACCAGCTGGAATGGATCGCGGCCACATCCTATAAAAACCCCGAGCACGGCTTATCAAACGGCCTGCTGACCAAGGGTGATGTAATTACGGATTTTTCTGCCGCCATCCACGCAATCGGTGCCGGCCGCCGCGCTGCCGCCTCCATTCATCATATTCTCTATGGCATGGATCTTCAACTCCCGAACCATGTGGTCACGCAGCAGACAATTCTTCAGAATGTCACCCATCTGGAAAACGTGACGTCCAGTGCAAGACAGATTATGCCGCTGAACAATATCAATGATATCCCGAAAATATCCCCGGAAATTGAAAAAGGATTTACCGAACAAATGGCTGTTGCAGAGGCAAACCGCTGCTTAAAATGCGGACTGGTCTGCTATGCCGATCAGTCCGTCAACATGCAGTCTAACATTCGGGAATCTTCCTGATTTTTTTGCTTAATCTCTTATAAAAAACCAAACAAATGGAAGGCGGTATTGCCTTCCATTTGTTTTTTTAATATAAAATTTTTCATACGTAAAAAAAATTTCTCCACTGCCCTTTCTCATTATTTCATACCTTTTCCCTGACCAAGGAAAAATTTTATGGATACACGATTCCGGTTAAAATTTTATTTGATTGTTTTTATGGTCGTTATCATTTTCGGCTCCCTGACGTTCTCATTTGTGGAAAATCTGTCTCTTACGGAAGCGGTCTATTTTAATATCGTGACCATCGCCACAGTCGGTTACGGCGATATCCATCCCACGACAACGGCTGGCAGGGTGCTGACTATTCTCTTAATCGTCATGGGAGTGGGAACCTTTTTGGGGGTGGTGGCCAATGCCACAGAAATGATGTTAAACCGCCGGGAAAAACAGGCCATCACCAATAAAATTTTCATGCTGGTCGGCATTTTTTACAGTGAATCCGGCAACCAGCTGATGAAACTGTTTTCTGGATACGACCCGGATATTCACCAGTTGATCGGACGCCTAAATATCAAAGGGAACTGGCGCCGGAAACAACTTAACACGATCAGTCCATTATTAAATAAATATGCATTCTCCATCGACATTGAAAAAGTAGAATTAATCCAGCTATTTAATTTTCTTCAAAAAAATAAAAGCCTGATGATACGACTGATCGAACATCCCTCCCTGCTGGAGAATGAAACGTTTGCTGACCTGTTACGGGCCGTTTTTCATCTCACAGAGGAACTAAATTACAGAGAAGACCTGACAAACCTTCCGGAACATGATCGGGCTCATATTTGCGGTGACATACAACGGATTTATAAACTCCTGGTGACCCAGTGGGTGGATTACATGATTCACTTAAAAGACTTTTATCCGTACCTTTTTTCATTGGAAGTCCGCATGAGCCCTTATAATCCGGAAGCTTCGGTGATCATCACGGAAACGCCCTGACACCAGTCTGAAAATAATCCACTCGAAACCCTTCGAAAAATGATTCAAGGGTATCTGGAATTCGGATTCAGCAACCCGGATTACTATCAAATTATGTTAAACAGTGATACGCCCAGATATCTGGAATACAAGGATAAAAACAAAAAAATGGAACCTATCGCGTTTAAAGCCAAGCAGATGGCCATTAATGCGATCGCAGTCCCCTTAAAGGCCATAGAGCAGATTTCTTCAGTCAATGCCGCTGTTCCGGCAAATGATAATTACTTCAGAGCCTATCAACTCTGGATTACCCTTCATGGGATTGTCACCTTAAATAACAGAAAGATTTTACTGGAGTTAGATGAAATAATTCCTGAGAAATTAATTGACCGGATGTGTGAGGAGTTAATGCTCCCCTTCATAAACGCCAAACGGAGAGCGTAATAATGAAAATCAACTATTTGAATAAGCTAACCCATATTGCCCTGTGGATGATGGCATTGCAATTTAATCTGCGGCCTTCTTTGAAAAATTATATGAAAAGCGCTGATGGATGGACCAACTTCACCATCGGGCTTAAAACTGCCTCCGGAAACGTCAACCAGGCGATTGAATTTCAAAACGGTCGGGTCAGTGTTTTAAACTTGTCCCGTCTGCCGATGAACCACGAGAAAAAACGGTGGATACCATGTACTCCTATGTGAAGTCCTATTTTGAGCAGGGCGGGATGCAGATGCAGTTCAACATGGTTAATTCGCAAGTGTTAAGAGATGCCATGGCAAATCCAGACCAATACAGAAATCTTCTGGTACGCATCTCCGGATACAATGCCTATTTTGTTCACTTAAACAGGGAGATGCAGATGGAACTGATTGAGCGAACGGAGTATGGATTATCAGGCTGTTGAAAAACTATTACGCTTGACAATACGGCGTTAAAATTTTCTCCGGGAGTTGACATCAAACGGTGAAAGGATTACTTAGTTACTGTAACTCAACTGTTGATGGCTTCGTAAAAAATCCAAATTCTGAATTACACTGCATTCTTCGTCTCTGCGGAGTAGGTTAACTACGCCTCATTCCTCAGACTTTGTGCGCCTTGAATTTGATTTTTTTTCCTTTGCCATCTGAACATGATTTTTTATCCATCTAAAAATAAGAGGGGAAAATGGCCACCGAAGAAGGCATTATTATAAAAGTCAATGACACCACTGCCATGGTGAAAACCAGCCAGATGACCGCCTGCGAATCATGCGCGGAAAAAGATACCTGTCACAGCACCGAGGGCAACGGAAAATTAATGGAAGTGGAGGCGAAGAATTCCGTCAACGCCCAGATAGGGGATACGGTTGTTGTTTCGTTTGCAACCAGCCAGCTCTTTAAGCTGTCTTTTCTACTCTATGTGTTCCCGATTATGGTCATGATTTTCGGCGCACTGTTAGGAGAACGGATGGCTGAAAATTTTAACGGAAATCCATCCACCTATTCTGCTGTCATGGGGTTTGCCTTTTTCTTTATTGCCATGGCAATTGTTAAATTAAAAGACAAAAAAGCCAGAAAAACCGGACAATACCACCCGGAAATCATCCAAATCAAAAGAAAGGCCAAAGGGCTCGGGAATAAATAACTCGACGTTTTGGCTTATTATTTTTCCCGTCTTCTGTGTTGCTTTGTCGGTCAAATAGCCAGCTATGCTCTCGGCAAAGCGCCTTGAAGACGAAAAAAATTCCAGCGC
>JAGGYV010000315.1 GCA_021162325.1 Desulfobacteraceae bacterium
CCTTTAACATGACATTTTCAGCGCACTCTGACTCAGCCTGGGCAACGTTTATCAGGCTGCCACTCAGAATAAATGCCAAAGATAGAAATATTATTAAAAGACATGTCTGAATTCTGAACTTGTTACTGGATTTGTAAGTCATTTCATTCCTCTTTTTGATTTGGGATCTGGCCGAGACAAATTATTGAATAATATGTAAGAATATCCATTATACATGGGGCACTCGTATATGATTATCAAACCTTAGATTATTATGTTAGTTATACATTATTTAATTATCTCATAATGGGTGTATGCTTATCAAGTTGATTTTTTGACGCAAGGATTAGAAGTCGGAATTTGTCTGTTTTTTTAAATGGTGGGTCTTCATTCTTGATAAATTTGTCAGGAATGAAGAAACGGTACCGGGTCCTGAATCGTGCGAGGGTGTTACATTCACGGGATAAGGACAATAACCAAGGTGCGACCCAATTGCCCCTTACGGTCGCGCCTCTGATTGCCTTGCCCCTTCAGCCTTCAGTCTAAATACCTTCAGCCTTTTTTTATCTTCTCAACTGATATTTCCGCACCGCCCGGTTATGTTCCGCAAGCGTTGAAGAAAAATAATGGGTTTTGTCTCGCTTTGCCACAAAGTATAAATATTTTGTTTCTGCGGGATAAAGAGCCGCTTTAATTGATTCTGATCCTGGATTTGCAATGGGTCCGGGTGGCAGCCCGGCAATCATATAGGTGTTATACGGTGTATACGTTTTTAAATCTTTTTTGGTGATATTCCCGTTAAAATTTTTAATCCCGTATATAACTGTCGGATCAGTGGCAAGGCGCATTTTTCGTTTAAGACGATTGTGAAAAACTGATGAGATTATCGGCCTTTCTGAAGCCACACCGGTTTCTTTTTCAATAATCGATGCCAGTGTAATAACTTCATTGACTGAAAACCCCATCTCCTTTGCCCGGATTTTCCATTCAGGCAGAAATGCTTGATGAAACCGGGCAACCATGGCACCAATAATCTGCTGCGGCGAAACATCATTTGAAAAATAATAGGTGTCTGGAAACAAAAAACCTTCAAGTGTTGATGCGGACAAGTTTATTTTTCGAACAAATTCTTCATCTCTTGCCGCACTGATAAACGATTGTTTGTTACAAAATCCGGCAGCCGCAACATTTTCGGCGATCTGACTGATATTAAACCCCTCCGGAATGGACAGGCGGTGAAGCCGGACAGAACCGTCTGTCAATTGCTTAATGATGGCAAGAGGGGGCATGGCTGTTGAAAGTTCATATTCACCGGCAATGAGTCTGCGGTCAGACTTTCGGATTCTGGTAATCAGCTTAAATTTTATCTTAGAAGAGATGAGATTTTGGCTGAATAAATTATCCGTGATTTTGGTGAAGCTTTGGCCGGGAGAAATTTTAAAAATTATCTTTTGGGGGTCAAGGGCATCAGCCGGATGATTCGCAAAAAAATAAAGATCCGCACAAAAGAATGCCGCCAGGCCATTGATTATCAGCCCACCCATCAAGATAACAATAAGTCGTTTTTTCATTTATTCCTGTACAATCCAAATATTTGTTTTATGTTAATTGCTTAGGTAAGTAGAATATACGTTTTGGTCTGTATTTATTCTAATCATCAAGGAGAGCATATATTTATGGCTGGTTCAAGGGAAAAAGAAAAAACATACACCGGTTTTGAACAGGGCCCGATTCGGCCCCCCAGCGAGGCGAACAGCCTCCTGATACGAATTACCAGGAATTGTCCGTGGAACCGGTGTACGTTCTGTCCGGTTTACAAAGGCGCAGCATTCTCTTTGCGGCCGGTCAGCCATGTGATTTCGGAAATTGATGACATCAGCCGTCATATCAATGTGCTCAGGCAGATGGGTAATGACAACGGTCAAATTTCCCGCGAAGACTTAAATGCATATAATACAAAGCTGGATACATCCGACCGGCAGACCTTTCATGCAGCCGTGAACTGGTTTTCCTGTGGTATGCAGTCAGTTTTTCTTCAGGATGCCAACAGTCTGATTGTCAAGCCTGTAGACCTGATCGTAATACTGCGGCATTTGATGAAATGTTTTTCCTGGGTGGACCGCATTACATCTTATGCCAGATCCCACACCATTGCCCGGATTTCTGATGAAGACTTGAAGATTTTTGCACAAGCCGGGCTCAACCGGATTCATATTGGACTTGAATCCGGTTCAGATGAGGTGTTAAGTTTTATCAAAAAAGGTGTGGATAAAAAGACGCATATCAAGGCCGGTCAGAAAGTTATAAAAGCCGGGATTGAACTGTCTGAATATGTCATGCCCGGATTGGGGGGAAAAGGGCTGTCTGAAACACATGCTTTAGAAACTGCGGATGCATTGAACCAAATTAACCCGGATTTTATCCGGCTCCGTACCCTGGCAATCCCCGACAGTGTTGAACTCTATGATGAATATGCTGCCGGCCGGTTTGAAAAACTCACAGATGTTGAAATAGCCAAAGAGCTCTTATTATTTCTGGAAAATTTAGACGGTATTACCAGTGCCATTAAAAGTGATCACATTTTAAACCTTTTTGAAGAAGTTGAAGGAAAATATCCTGAAGATAAAGAACGGATCATTGGCGTGATTCAAAATTTTCTTGAAATGGAACCTCATCAGCAAATGCTTTACCAGGTGGGCCGGCGACTGGGATTATTTTCCCGGTTGAGCGACTTGAATAATTCCCAGCTGGTCGATCGGACGGAGGAAACATGCCGCCAGCATGGCATTGATCCGGATAATGTGGATGAGGTGATCAACGAGCTGATGAAACGATTTATTTGACTTGGGGTTTAGAACGATCCGGAGACTTCCATCTGTTGCGTTATTAATGATTCGCAATAGGCACGCTATGGCTTCACCATTAAATGCCTTGCATCTGAAAGTCTCCGAAACGTCTAAAATCCAGGTTTAAAATTGAAAATTATCTTGTTTTGATTGGAATTTTAATTTGGGGCTTGTTTACGATTCAGGTGTAGGTTTGATGGTTCAGGTAAAAAAACAAAAAGGCGGCATCTATATCCATGTGCCGTTTTGTGTAAGAAAATGCGATTATTGTGATTTTTATTCCTGCACGGATCTTGCGAAAATACCGGCATATGTTGATTCATTAGTTGATGAGATGGAGATAACGGATTTCCCATCGCCGGCCGATACCCTTTATTTCGGTGGCGGAACGCCGTCTATTCTTGCACCGGAACAGATTCAGCGTTTGATTGACGCAGCTGTCAACCGGTTTCAACTATCGTCTGATGTAGAAATCACCATTGAAGCCAATCCCGGAACCGTGACAGCAGAAAAACTGGCAGGTTTTCGTCAGGCCGGTGTAAACCGCATCAATATCGGAGTGCAGTCATTTTCAGATTTTTCTCTTGGCTTTTTATCCCGAATTCATACGGCAAAGGAAGCCATTGCTTCCTTTGAGCTGGCCCGATCTGCCGGATATGACAATATCGGATTTGACCTTATTTACGGTCTGCCCGGACAGTCAGAGAAGATGTGGCAAACAGACCTTTCCGCAGCGATTGCGCTAAGTCCTGAACACCTTTCCTGTTACATGTTGACCTATGAGCCGGGCACGCGGATGGAAAACAATCTGCGAAATGGTCATTTCCGTCCGTTGCCTGATAAAACCGTGGGTCAGCTGTATGAATTTACCGTACAATATCTGGAAGACAACGGCTTTTTTCAGTATGAAGTTTCTAATTTTTCAACGTCAGGTCAAACCCGCTCAAAGCACAACCAAAAGTACTGGACCCATGCGCCGTACATCGGGATGGGGCCTTCGGCACACTCCTTAACAGGTAAAAAACGTTCCTGGAATGTCCGGTCGCTTGATGGGTATCTGAAAAAAACAGGGCAGGGGCAGTTGCCGATTGAAGAAACAGAGGAACTGAACTCCCGGCAGTTGATGATGGAAACGCTTTATCTGAGATTGAGATGCGTTGACGGCATCTCAATTTTGGAATTTGAAAAAAGATTTAGCACAGATTTTAAACGGCTATTTGGTTCAGTCGTATCAGCATATGAATCCGATGGGTACCTTGAAGTTGAAAATAATCAATGCCGGTTGACCCGAAAAGGCATGCTGTTTGCGGACAGTATATCCTCCCGGTTCATTGATGTGATTTGATAACCTGGTACAGGCATTAACGTACGGAAAAATTCGGGGGATAAGCAACTTCAGTCGAGGTGTGTTAAAAATTTTCTTTAATTCGACACCATAGAAGTTGAAAGTGTTTTGCCCTGTAAGGGCCGTATATATTAGCCCAGGGCAACGCCCTGGGATTTGGTTATATTAATTTTAGCCCTGAAAGGGCGTGACATGGTTGCCTCAAACTCGATTCATTTATTTCATCGGTATTATATGTTACGCCCTTTCAGGGCTGAATCTATTTGTTATCTGCACCTGGGGCGTTGCCCCAGGCTGATATGTCGTGCCCCTTCAGGGCTTTTCCCTTGAACCGCCAATTTCCCCCCTTGCACCTTCCCCGTGACCCCCTTCAACCTTCAACCTTCCACCTTCCCCCTTCCCCCTTCCACCTCTACACC
>JAGGYV010000038.1 GCA_021162325.1 Desulfobacteraceae bacterium
ATGCCAAGGGATGCGCAGGGTTTTTGCAACAGGTCTTTTTCATAAAAGCCTGCCACGGTTTGCTTTACGACTTCCAGTTCATTTTTTTGTAACCCTTTTCCGGCGGTTACAATACTAAACCGCCGACTGTGCCTTTCTTCTTTTTTAGCTCGTTCAAGCATTTCTTCGACCGACATGAGGGGGTAGACGCCAAAATCTGTTTTATGATGTGCGGACTGGGCGCAGAAAGCGCAATCTTCGGAGCAACGCCCGCTTTTTGCATTAACGATGGCGCATGTGGTTATACTATTGCCCTTGAAATGCCGTCTTATCTCCGATGCGGCAAAAAGAAGATGATGAAATCTGTCCTTTTTAAGACGCAGAATTTCAAGGGCGTCTTTCCTACATAGGGTTTTATCGCGTTTAACTTTGTCGATGAGTTTGCTCATATTATTCATTGTCTGTCCTATCACAATGTCATTAACTTAAGCCATATGCGTAGGGGAGGGGTTTATCCCCTCCCGTTATTGGTCGCCATTTTGAGGGAGGGGATAAACCCCTCCCCTACATTGAGACCTCTTAAGTTAATGTCAGTGAAATAATGGGAGTTTTTTATGCCAGTTAAAATACTAATATTAGGCGCCGGTCCGGGAGGATATGTGGCAGCGGTTCGGGCAGCAAAAATGGGCGCTGACGTCACATTAATCGAAGCCGACCAGGTAGGCGGCACCTGCTTAAACCGTGGGTGTATTCCATCCAAAGTGATGAAAACCACGGCTGAACTGCTCAATCATTTTAAACGGTCAAAGGAATTCGGCATTAACGTCGCCGGAGACGCACAGCTTGATATGAAAGCCTTGATGGTTCGCAAAGAGACCGTGGTTCAGACACAGGCTGCGGGAATTTTGAACCTGTTGAAAAAAAATAACATCAATTATTTGCAGGGTCAGGCGAAAATTATAGCTCCCCAAAAGATTGAAGTCCAGATGGCGGACGGCAATATCCAGGAAATAGTATGGGATAAACTTATTGTGGCGACCGGATCTGAACCTTATGAGATTCCATCGATTCCGTTTGATGGACAAAAAGTTCTTTCCAGCAGCCATGTTCTGGAATTGTCCGAGATCCCAAAATCTCTGGTAATTGTCGGCGGGGGCGTTATTGGCTGTGAATTTGCGTTTATTTTTTTTTCGTTCGGAACAAAGGTCTCCGTGGTGGAGGGATTGGATCGTGTGCTGCCGCTTCCATCCGTTGATGAAGAATGCTCTAAAGTAATTGCGCGGGAGATGAAAAAGAAAAAAATAAAAATTATCTTAAACCGAACCGTTGAATCCGTCGAAAGCCACAATGAACATTTAAGGGTTTCCATTGGCAAGTCTCCTTTTTCAGATACTCAAAATAATGAAACCATTTCATCTCAAATTATAGAAGCAGAAAAAGTGTTAATTTGTGTGGGTCGAAAACCCAATACTGAAAACATAGGGCTTAAAAGAGCAGGGGTTGCGATCGATTCTAAAGGATGGATTATTGCAAATGATAAAATGGAAACAAATGTTGATGACATTTTTGCCATTGGCGATGTGCTCGGGCCTGAAAAAATAATGCTTGCCCATGTTGCCTCATCCGAAGGCATCGTAGCTGCCGAAAATGCCATGGGGGGTAACAAACACATGGACTATGATGCCGTCCCCGGGGCGATTTTTACCATGCCAGAAGTCGCCAATGTAGGTCTTACTGAAACGCAGGCAAAGGAATCATACAGTGCTGTCAGGTCAGACAGCGTTCTTTTCCGGCACATCGGAAAAGCCCACGTTATTGGTGCAATTGCCGGTCAGGTGAAAATAGTTTCAGAACAAGACAGCGGGAAAATACTGGGTGTTCATATTGTCGGCCCTCATGCCACGGATTTGATAGCGGAAGGAACCCTTGCGGTTCAAAAAGAATGCACAGTAAAAGATTTGGCAAATACCATTCACGCTCATCCGACATTATCGGAAGCTATGATGGAAACAGCCATGAAGGCAGCAGGCATAGAAGTGCATGGATAGATTTGAAAGGTAGAAGGCTTTTAGGGAAAAATATTTCAGAACTCTAAAAGTGTGAAGTGATCTAAAGTGCCTAAAGTGCCTAAAGTGCCTAAAGTGCCTAAAGTGCCTAAAGTTGTGGACTGCGCTAAACGCGCGATCATTTTTATTATAAAAATTGCCAATGCCGGAGGCATTAACCATAACTTTAGATCACTTTAAACTTTAGTTCACTTAAGGCACTTTTCCGGGACAGGAGAAAATAAATGACAACCGAATCAAAAAAAACACCGCTGTATGATTGGCATGTGTCACAAGGCGCCAACATGGCCTTATTCGGCGGATATTCAATGCCGTTGTGGTATTCTACAGGCGTTAAGACCGAACATTTATCTGTCATCACCCATGCGGGCATTTTTGATACCAGCCATATGGCGGTGGTGACGATTACCGGCAAAAGTGCTTTTAATCTTTTGCAAAAATGCTTTTCAAAGAACCTGGAAGCCTGCATCGGTTTAAAGAAAGCGCCTTTATTTTCGGGCAGAGGTGTGTATGGCGTGTTTTTGAATGACAAGGGAGAGGTTCTTGATGATGCTGTCTTGTCGAAGGTCGCTGAAAACCATTACATGGTAGTGGTCAATGCGGGCATGGGCAGTTTAATCTCTCAAGTTCTCATGGACAATAATAAGGCAGATGATGTGGTCATCACTGATTTAAGCGATCAGTTGGGTAAAATGGATGTGCAGGGACCGCTTTCTGCCAGAATTTTGAGTCATGTCATCAAAGATGCGGATAAAATTTTTAACCGGTTCCCATATTTTTCATTTAAGGGATATTTTGATGCTGACGTTCCATGTGAAGAACCTGTTCTGCTTAATGATGGGACACCTGTTTTGCTCTCTCGCACCGGATACACGGGAGAATTCGGATTTGAGATTTTTGTCGAAAAAGAGAGTGCTGTTAAGCTTTGGGAATTGATACTGGATGCGGGCAGTCCCATGGGGCTTATTTCCTGCGGCCTTGCAGCAAGAGATTCTTTAAGGGCTGGTGCCGCTCTGCCGCTTTCCCACCAGGATATTGGGCCATGGCCGTTTATCAACAATCCCTGGACGTTTGTGCTTCCCTTTAATGAAGACCAATCCGGATTTTCAAAAAAATTTACAGGGGATCAGGTCCTGATATCGCAAAAAGATGCTGACGATACCTATGCATTTGTCGGGTATGATCCCAGGAAAATAACCACTGAGGATGCTGAGGTCTATCTTTCTGCTGATGAGAATCAATCCATCGGCACGGTCCTGACATGCGCTACAGACATGGCCATAGGCAGGCATGAGGAAAGAATTTACAGCCTTGCCAGCTCAAATCGCCCTGAAAATTTTAAACCCAGAGGGCTTTGTTGCGGATTTATAAAGGTCAATATGCCTTTGTCTGATGGGCAAAGTATTATTATTAAGGATAACCGTCGAAAAATAAAGGGTGTTGTAACCAGGGACATTCGACCGGATCGCACGGCGCGTCGGCCTGTTAAGGAAATGCTGTCATAAAGAAGGATGGCGGGTGGCACAGGCAACTTGTTGCCGCCGCCACCCGGGAGAGATGTATTGATCCCCTATAATGAAGTGGTCAAAAGGATACAAACGATAGTCAGTGCGATGGATCTTGCGGCGGGAATGTTTTAGGGTGCGGGTGATGTGGCGTCTTCAAATGCAAAATTAACCACAGAGCACACGGAGATCTATGAGAGAAGTGTTTAAAAAAATTAAATATTTCCTCTGTGTCCTCTGTGCTCTCTGTGGTGATAAATAGATTTTTTGTAAAATCAAAAAGGAGGAATAAAAATGAAAGAAATTAATGAACTTAAATTACCGGAAGATGTTCGGTATTCCAATGATCACGAATGGGTCAAATCTGATGGGGAAACAATAAGAATCGGTGTTGACGACTATGCCCAGGATCAGCTTGGCGATATTGTATTTGTGGAATTACCTGAGGTCGGTGACAAGTTCGGCAAAGACGATGTTTTTGGCTCATTAGAATCAGTCAAGGCTGTTGCGGATCTGCTCATACCGGTTGGCGGCGAGGTCACAGCAATAAATACGGATCTGGAAGATGCACCGGAACTGGTAAATCAAAGTCCTTATGGGGAAGGGTGGATGATCGAGATCAAAGTGGATAATCTTTCAGAATTGGAAGATCTTATGACCAAAGAAGCAT
>JAGGYV010000160.1 GCA_021162325.1 Desulfobacteraceae bacterium
TGTCGAATATCCAGACGGGACTATCAATTGTTGACATTTAAAAATACACCGTGTAAAAGATAATGTTTTATATAAATTGTTGTAAATTAAAAGAATTGCGAGAGACGCATGTTATCCCCGGAGATGGTATTAATAATTGGTCTTTTATCCGTTTACACTGTGCTGGGCCCATTTATTTTATTATTCATTTACATATTTTTGGAGCGTTTTGGTGAGGCCCCAAAAAGAAAGCCCATACACACACCGCCGGACGCAAAAGATCCGGCATTATGGACCCCCGAAGATGTATTGTCTTATTTAAAACATCGTAATTCACCAGATTTTGAATAGACTCAATCGTCGATTGCCCATTAATCAGTCAAATTTAAGTAACATCTCAATAAAGCAGGGCAAAAGGGTGGTCTTGGGTTTAGGGTGAAACCCTGTAACGGCGGCCTTTAGACCGCCATTTAAATGGAAACCGGAAGGTTTCCGCTACATCGCGTCCTGGTTAAACCGATAATGAAAATCAGACCGTCCAACGCAAACACCGTCATATGAATGAATTTTTAAAAAAATGGAAAAAATATTTTATCTTTGCCGCTGTGTTGAGCTGTTTTATTAACATTCTTCAGCTGACCTTTACATTTTATATGTTTTCTATTTATGGACAAATTGTTACCAGTTACAGCGAATTGTCATTGTATTCGATCACCATTATTGCATTGTATGCACTGGTTGTATTGGGTTTGTTTAATTATTTGCGGACAAGGCTCTTAAATGTGGCAGGTCTTGATCTCAATAAAAAGTTCGGCGATGCTGTTTTAAAAAATATGTTAAAGCTTCATGCATACCCTGCTGCCAGGGGATATGCGCAAGGATTAAATGATTTAAATTTAATCATGAATTTCTTTAATAGCCCGGGCTTAGCTGCGATTTTAGACGCTCCCTGGGCACCGTTTTACCTGCTTCTTATTGTTTTCGTCAGCCCTGTTCTCGGACTTTGCGCAACAATGGGCGCTGTTGTCATTTTGGGTCTTGGCATCTTACAAAATCTTTTCACACGGAACCGGCTGGCAAAAGCGAACAATTTATATGGACAAAATCTCAATGAAGTGAATGTCCTTATTAGAAACGCTGAAGTCATCAACAGTATGGGCATGGAAAAAGGCATATGCAACCGATGGGATGACCAGAATGAATCCGTGATCACCCACCAAACCATTGCCAGCCGACATGCTGGCATCGTACAGAGCATCACCAAGCCTCTGCAGATTTTCATGCAGGTGGTTATTTACGGTATTGGCGGATATTTGGCAATGATCGGCGAGTTGGATACCGGGCTGATGATTGTTGCATCAATTATCATGGGCCAGGCACTGGGGCCTGTGACGCGCACCATGGCCACCTGGAGTCATATACTGAAAGTCAAATCCGCTTATGCCCGACTCAGCCAGTTTCTAAATTTCATATCCAATCAACCGAAAAAAATGACGCTTCCCGTTCCCATGGGTCATATAAAAGTAGAAAATCTGTTTTTTAAACTGGGTCAGAAAGTATTGCTTAAAAACATTTCCTTTTCTCTATTGCCAGGAGAGATTTTAGGCGTGATCGGACCCAGCGGCGCCGGAAAAACAACTCTTTGCAAGCTTCTGGTCGGTATTTGGCCGGCCTTTCGAGGTAAAGTACGGCTGGATGATGTGGACATATTTTATTGGGACCACGAAGAATTAGGTCGTCATTTAGGTTATTTACCCCAGGAAATTGAGTTGTTTAATGTTTCAGTGGCGACAAATATCGCCCGCATGGGAGAGATTGACCCGGATAACGATCAGGATAAAATTGAAACCGCTGCGAAAACTGTCAATATTCATGAATTTATCGAAAGCCTGCCCCAGGGGTATGAGACGCCTTTATATGCCGAAAATGGCGTGTCGCCATCCGGTGGGCAAAAGCAGCGAATTGGACTGGCCCGGGCCCTTTATGGTCAACCGAAAATCATCGTCCTTGATGAGCCGAATTCAAATTTGGATGAAATCGGGGAAAAAGAGTTGATAAAAACGATTTCATTACTTAAAAAGGAGCGATCCATCACCGGCATTATTGTTACACATAAACCGGAGATTTTATCTGTTGTTGATAAAATTTTATTGCTGAAAGAAGGGCAGGTAGTTGATTTTGGCGACAAAGATGAAATATTGAACAAAATATCCCAGCCGAATGCGCCCCGGAAACAAGCCATATAAACCTTCTATGTAACTTAATAAAAGACGAAAAAATGAATCGTCGGTCGGGATTCTTTCCCGACAAATAAATATATCATGACAATCGCCGGGTAAGAAACCCGGCCTACGGAAAAAGTTATTTGTTCGATTATGACCAGAACGTAAAGTAGCGGAAACCTTTAGATTTCCATTTAAAAGGGGATACATGTTTTTTGGACGAATTTTGACGGGACTTGTTTTTTTTATTTTTTTTATTTCAGCGTCTGTTTACGGACAGCCGCCTGAAACCGCCTCTGAAACCGCCAATGATGTACAGGCAGCTCGTGTGGGGGGGCGGAAAAGCTCAAATACGCCAATGGGATATACTCTGTCGGCATGTATCAAGCGGACATTAAAGGAAAACCCGAAAATCAAAGCCGCTGAATTTGAGATTAAAAAAGCCGAATCTGAAATTGGTATTCAACGCGGCAATTTTTTCCCTACATTTTCGCTGCAAACATATGCTGAACAAATTACATCGATTAATTCAAAAGGCCCATCAGATGAGGACTATCTTGATCAAGATATTAATGTGCTGGATCTCCGTCTTTCCCAAACGCTGTTTCAAGGCTTTACTATTTTTAACGGTTATCAAAAATCCGTTCTCAACAAAGCCCTGGTCAAGGCCCGAAAAAAACAGGTTAAAATGGATCTGATTTTGGAAGTCCAAACCCATTTTTTAAAACTACTGAAGACACAGGAGGATATGAGGAGTTTTAAAGCAGCGGTGCACCGTCTGGAAGTCAACCGGAAAGCGATCAACTCATTTTATGAAAAGCAAATGACCCCCTATGTGGCGGTACTCCAGTCGGAAGTTGAACTGGCAGATGCGCGTCAGCTCCTGAGCAAGGCAAAAAATGAAGTCCACACATTAAACGTAATGTTAAATATCCTGCTGGGATTTCCGCCGGACATACCGGTTAAATATGTGGGTCAACTATCTTCAGGCAATTATGATTTTAATATAGATTTGACCACTTGCATGGCCAATGCACATAAAAACCGTCCGGAAATGGAAATCTCCGACATCAGTCTGGAGATGGGGGAAAAAGAACTGGCGATTCAATCCGGGCAATTCAGCCCCAAAATTACAGCAAGTGCCGATTATTATATTCGAAACAATTGGTATGACAACCAGAGAATCAATGGCATCGGTCAAACGTATGACCCTGACCAGGAAAACACCTACTGGACAGCCATGATTCAACTACAGTGGGATTTCAACCTGGGCGGCCGGCAATTTTATCAACGGGGAAAGGCGGTTCATGAAATCGCAAGACTCAGGCAAAATCGGAAAAGCACCCGGGACCTGATCACCGCACAAGTGCAAATGCATTATACAAACCTTTTAGAGACCCGGGGCCGAATTAATTTTTCACAGACCGCGCTTGAATCTGCCCGGGAAGGCTATGAACGGGCCAAAAAACGATACCAGGTTCAGGTGGGAACAATTTATGAATTACTGGATATTCAGGCGAGCCTGACCCGGGCAGAGGCCAACTGCAATCAGGCTGTCACAGACTATCAGTTGGGTCTTGCCAATCTTTATTATGCCATGGGCCAACAAAATTTTACTTTAACAGAGAACCAGGTGCCTGAAGATTCAACGATCACTGCCAATGATCACAATGGTGATCAACTGAACCGCATAAGTGATATGAAACAGTAAAATTCAGATGATCTAAAAAAAAATACAACCGCCGGGATCTCTTAAGTTTGATAGTCCCATAAAAAGTTAGATTTCGACGGCAAAGTATAAAAGTTCACCAATCTTAAGAATTGGCAAGGCGCGTAAATTCTGAGTAATGATTTGTACTTAGCGTACCATGAAGCAGCGAGGAATGCAGCGCAACACAGAATTTGGGCTTTTTACGAAGCTGTCAAGTTTCGGCATCGATACCGAATGACAGCGTTTATCTAAATGCTTCGGGAGTAATTATGAAAAAGTTTTTAAAAAAATGGATGAAATACTTTTTTTTCGCAGGATTTTTTAGTCTTTTTATCAATACTTTAGCCCTGACTTTCCCCATCTATATGCTGGCTATTTACGATCGTGTATTAACAAGCCACAGCTTGCCCACACTGATTACGATTACGATTGGCGCCGTCTTTGCGCTTCTGGTGCTGGGGATTTTAGATTTTTTCAGATCCCGGCTCCTGGTCAAAGCCGGCGTGGATATGGATAAAACGCTAAGCCGTCCGGTACTTACGCAAATGCTGAAAGCATCCTGCCAGATCAATAAAAGCAGCTATGATGAGGGACTCAAAGACATTAATATATTGAGAAATTATTTTGCCGGCAATGCCATCTTTGGTTTTTTTGATGCCCCCTGGACACCCCTTTATTTACTTGTTATTTATTTGATGCATCCCATATTAGGATTATTCGCAATTTCAGCAGCGATTTTACTCCTCATGCTCGGCATTTTACAAGAATTACTGACCCGAAAACGCTCCGGTATGGCCAGTGTAATCGCCAGTCAGGAGCGGAATTTCATAAGCACCAGCATGAGAAATGCGGAAGTGATTACTGCCATGGGTATGCTTGACGGCATTAAGGCACACTGGAAAACGCTGAATAGAGAAGTCATGATTCTGCAAACACAGTCCAATCGTTTTGCCGGTGCCCTTAGTTCAGTTTCTAAAAGTTTTCGACCCGCCACCCAGGTCCTGATTTACGGATTGGGTGCCTATCTTGTCCTTCAAAATAAATCAACCGCAGGGGTTATTATTTCCGCATCAATTATTATGCGCCAGGCCTTAAATCCGGTAGAGCAGCTCATGAACACCTGGCGGCAAACGACTGATGCGCGAGGCGCCTATAAAAAAATAGATGCGTTAATCAAATCAACCGATTTGGACGAAAAAATGGAACTCCCCCCGCCGGAAGGCCAATTGACACTGGAAGGGGTTTCGCTGGGCGCAGGTGAAAAAATGATCCTGAGTAATATTACTTTTTCTTTGTCAACCGGAGAACAGTTGGGGTTGATTGGTCCGAGCGGTTCCGGTAAAACGACCCTTTGCCGATTGATCCTGGGAATCTGGCCGGCCGGGGCAGGAACAGTTCGTTTAGACGGCGCGGATGTCTTCAAGTGGGATAAAAACCACCTGGGTGCCTATATTGGGTATCTGCCCCAGGAAATTGAATTTTTTTCCGGCACCATTAGTGAAAACATCGCCCGCATGGGTGACATGGATCCGGATAAAGTCATCAATGCCGCGCAAATGTCGGGTATTCATGAAATGATTTTAAAACTGCCCAATGGCTATGACACGCGAATCGGTGGCTATGGGGGCGTCCGCCTGTCGGGTGGCCAACGCCAGAGGGTCGCCATGGCAAGGGCTCTGTATGGCGGGCCCAAACTCATTGTTCTGGATGAACCCAACTCAAATCTGGATGATGCGGGCGAACAAGCCCTGCTCAAAGCCCTGACACAATTAAAAGAATTAAAAATTACCACCATCATTGTCACGCATAAACCGTCGTTACTGACTTCAGTCGACAAAGTGCTCATGCTGCAGGATGGCCAGATAGCCAATTTCGGTCCGAAGGAGGAGGTCTTTAGTCGACTTCTGGGGGCTCAACAACCGACCGCCAGCCCCATCGTATCCGGAGCCAAATAATCAGGAGATATATAGAATATGCTAACAAAAAATAACAATGACCAAGATAAAAGTTTAAAAACAGACCCAAAGCCACTTATTTTTGCCGGTATCCTGGTCATTTTCCTTTTTTTTGGTGGATTAACTGCCTGGTCTTATTTTTTACCTTTTTCAGGTGCGGTGATCGCCCCCGGAACCGTTGAGATCTCACAGGAGAAAAAAACCGTTCAGCATTTGGAAGGCGGGATTATCGATAAAATCCTGGTTCAGCAAGGCGATGTCGTTAAAAAAGGGCAAATTTTAATAATATTAAAACGATCAACCGTTAATGCGTCGGTGTCCCTAATGAGTGGTCAGATTTGGACAAAAACCGCTCAAATGGCCAGACTACAGGCTGAAAGCGTGATGTCCGAGTCAATTCAGTGGCCGGCGTCATTAAATAAAAACAGCAATATCGCGGATGTTTACGATGCCATCCAAAAAGAAGAGGATATTTTTTATTCCCGGCGGATGGACCTGACGGGTCAAGTCTCTTTGTTAAATTCGCAGATTGAGCAGTTAAGGGGACAACTCGAAGGTGCCAAAGAGGAATTAAAGGCACAAGATGAAATAAAATTGACTTATGAAGAAGAAATTCAAGCCAAGCAGGCTTTGTTTGACGAGGAATATCTTGATAAATCACAGCTGCTCCAGCTTAAGCGGCAACTGGCTGAAAGCAAAGGACGAACGGGAAAATTAAAACAAAGTATTGCTGAAATTAATCAAAAAATTGAAGAATTCAAACTGAGAATTGTTAATCTGCGTAACAAATATAAAGAAAATGCGATATCTGAATTGGGCGATGTTCAAAATCAAATTTTTGAACTCCAGGAAAGACTCCGACCATCAGAGGATGCCATGCAACGGTTAACCATTACGGCACCGATTGCGGGAGAAATAATCAATATGCGCTTTCACTCTGAAGACAGCGGCGTTATCCAGCCAGGCCAGCCGATTCTAGATATTGTTCCCAAAAACGCCGAGCTCATTATTTCAGCCCATATCCGTCCGGACCAAATTACACATATTAAAAAAGGACAAAAAGCAAGGGTTGCCCTCTCGGCCTTTAATCGAAGAACCACGCCGCCCGTCATGGGGGAAGTAATTTATATCTCCGCCGATCAGGTACAACAGCAATCCCCTCAAGGCGTACAGTCTTTTTATCTTGCCCATATTCACGTGCCTGAAAAAGAACTCAAAACAGCTGGTGCCTATTTATCTCCCGGGATGCCGACTGTTTGTTACATTGAAACAGATACGAGAACGATCTTCGGCTATATGTTGGAACCCATACTTCAAATGGTCGATAAATCTTTGCGGGAATCATAAAAAATTTTAAATTAAATTTGCTAATTTGTTGACTATCATTCCGGAATAGTTTAAACTTTTCCGGAATGATATTTCATAAAAGAATAGTCTGGGTAAGCCATGTATAAAGATCGTCTGATATACTCAGTTCTTGAAAAACAGAAAGATAACCATAAAATTACCATCCTCACAGGAGCCAGACAGGTGGGGAAAACCACGCTCATGAGAAAGCTCTGCGAAACTTTTCAAAAAACGCATGACGTCATGTTTCTGGATCTTGATATTTATTCCCAATATGAAAAAGTCAGCACCTATGAAAACTGTATCAATACACTGAAACTAAATGGGTATAACAATTCTCAAAAAAAACCGTATATCCTTTTTTTAGATGAGTTTCAGCGCTATTCGGATATCAGCCGGGTGTTAAAAAATATTTACGATCACCATCCAAACATCAAAATATATGCATCCGGTTCCTCCTCCCTGGCCATTAATGAGCAGATTCAGGAAAGCCTTGCCGGCCGCAAGCGCATTATTCATATTTACCCGTTAAGCTTTTCAGAATACCTGAATTTTATTGAAAGAGACGATCTTCTCCGGCAAATGGCTCACCAGCCGGGAATCCATTCGGATAATCTGTCTGATTTGATACCTGAGGTTTTTCAGGCCCTGGAGAAATTCCTGATATATGGCGGATACCCTGAGGTTGTCCTTTCAAGCGATAATGAGAAACCCGACGTGCTGGTTTCAATTTTTGATCTTTATGTTAAAAAAGACCTGGTTGATTTTCTTCGTGTGGAACGGATCAAACATGCCAGGACTTTAATCCGGCACATCGCTGTCAATAACGGGCAGGAAGCCAAATACCGTGAAATGGCTCAGGTGTCCGGGATTGATGAAAAAACAGTAAAAAATTATATTGAAATTCTAAAGGAGACCTTCCTTATTTCCGTTCATCCACCGTGGTTTAGCAACCGGAATAAGGAACTGGTCAAAATGCCCAAAATCTATTTTTCTGATAGCGGGGTCAGAAATTATTTTATCAACAACTTCAATCCGGGGGCGCTTCGATCCGATATGCCGTTTCTGTTTGAAGGATTTGTCATTTCTGAGCTGATTAAAAAAGACGTTTCAGCCGACCATATCAAATTCTGGCGCACAAAAAATAAAAATGAGGTTGATTTGATCATTGATGACGGCAGGATCATCCGGCCGGTTGAAATAAAATTTAAAAAAAAACTCAAACCTTCCGATTTCAGGGGGCTATACAGGTTCAACAAAACATATCCCGACTACACGCCCCTGTTCATGATGAATCTTTGCAGCAATATGCCTGTAAATGATATCATCTCCCAGATATCCCCGTTTGAAATCAATGCGCTGATAGACCGTTAGCGTCTGACCGAA
>JAGGYV010000151.1 GCA_021162325.1 Desulfobacteraceae bacterium
ACTGGTGGCATGGCACTGATTGCTGGTCATGGACCGGCGGCCAGTCCGGTGGAAATTATATCTCTTACACATGGGGATATGGCGACTATGGTGATGCAAAATGCACATCCGCCAACTGGGGATGCCGTTATATTTATGCGATTCAGGGTGTCTGCCACCAGGAAGCCAACCGCGGACTGTACACATCCGGTAAAAATATTTCAAGAGGCGGCGTTGGCGGTTACTGGTTGACAGGAGTCGTTTTCGGAACTTACGGCGAATGGTCATCCTGGACCGTATGCAAGACCGCATGCTGGCTCTGGTGGTAATTAATTTCTTGATATTTTAGCACACTCGTTTATTGACAAAAGCCTTCCTTTGTATTAACAGTTTTTGCGCTGTACAAAGGAAGGCTTTCTTTTATATCAGCCTGGCCGGAAACATATTCCACAACATATCTCAAAGCACAGCCGGGAGACCGATGAAACCCTATATAAAAAATTCGATATTTATTCTTCTATTACTTGTTATTCTTTTGGTGTTTTTTGGATGCAACAATTCCGATTCAACAAAAACCGAAGCGCCTAAAAAAATCGTTCCCCTGATCATCGGAACTTGGCAGCAAACGGCTATCGGAAAAAAAGAAGTCTCCGGTGTGGTTGTCAAAATAATCTTTTCCGAAAAAACGCTGACAATGGATGCGCCGGGATGTATGATCATCGGCGACTATACCACTAACGATGGGGTGCTTACCTTCACGGTCACGTCCACCCAGGGCGAACGGTGTGCAAAAAATCCGACGTTTGGTAAGAGCGACAGCGTTCATTATGCAGTCTCAGAATCACAATTAATCCTGACCCCTCTTTTGGCCGAAAAAAACAGGCAGCAGGTGTATAAGCGGATTAACGTCAATTAACACAAATTATATCATTTCATTGTCATTCTTTTAAAAAGGCAAACAAATGAAAAAACAAAACAAACTCATATTAGCCGGATTATTTATTGGACTGATCGCTATTATTTCAATGTCTGCTTTTTTACTTTTAGATGACGAATCGTTGGATCCACTCCCCGTGGTTTCAAATAAAAAAGTACTCCCACAAAAAACGCATAATATCATATCCAATGCCGATATGAAAAAAAAACCGACACCGGATGTTGTCCATAAGAGCCCCCCTCCCCTCTCAAAACCATCTGATGACGGGACATCTGAAGTCAACCCCTATGTTTCATTCCCTGAATCACTCTTTGAAATTTTAGGGATCGATATGAACGCACTCATTGAAGAACGCGACACATTTAAAAGTACAATGGTTCATGTCGAATGGATGGATCGCATTAATGACGTCCTCAAAAATCTTGATCCGGTAAAAAAAGAGGCAATTATTAAAAATCACACCGCGCTTTTGTATATAAAAGACAAGCTGAATAAAGCTTACCTTACCGGAGAAATTGATCACGAGACGTTTAAAAAAGCCCTCACCGATTTAATGAAATGGCACCAGAAAACATATGAATCTATTCTTACCGGTGGTGAATATGAAGCCTTGTTTGAAATTTCACCGGATAAAGTTGATGACGCCATAGATGCATTGATTGACCAGACCCCGGAATACAGCTTTATTCTCAACCCAGAACTCCAGATTGAAGATATCAAAGAACAGGTCCCGGGGTATAAACTGGAAGAAGTCAATTCTCATTTTAAAAAAATGGTGCTCGATAGAGACATTATCGGCAAACAGATCAATTCCGGGGAAATGACGCTTGAGCAGGCAAGAGCAACGTTAAACCATAGCCAGCAAATCTTTATTGCCAACTGCAAAGAGATCTTAACCGAAGATGAAATTAATACGATTTTCGGATCTCTTACCGCTCTAGAAACCGGTGCGACGCAAACCGAAGCCCCGACAGTTTTAGGCGATACGGATGAAATGGAACTTGGTTTTAAAATTGAAAATCCGGGAACCAGCATAGAAAATGTCACCGAGAAAATCGATCCAAATAAAATTGACGATATCAAGTTTTTTTACCAGCAAAGAGCAAGTGAAAGAGAAGAACTCATCTCCCGCTTAGACGCCGGTGAAATCACAGCCGAAGAAATTGAAAATATTTCCAATGAAATGGATGTGGCATTTGAAGAGAACTGCCGGGAAACGTTGACAACCGATGAGTATAAATTTCTCTTTAATAATCCCGAAAACAGTGAACCTGTTGAATCCACTACCCCGGAGACCTTAAAAGAATTAACAGAACAGGAAGTAACGACAGAAAATACACCGAATGAGAAAGAAACTGAAGAGTAGAGACCGGGAATGAACATAGCCGTTAAATTTACTTTTTTTTTATCTCTTTGCCTGATGATCATCCATGCCGGTTCCAGTGCCGCAGAATCCCCCGCCTTTTCTTATCCCGATTCACTCCTTGTGAAGCTGGGGATCGACGCACAGAATATTATCAAAAATCAGGAAAAATTCAGGAGTGATCCAATCCACACACAATGGATGGCTCATGTTCATGAAACAATGCCGGACATTGATCCAGACAAAAAAGAAACGATTATCAAAACGCATACATTGCTTCTTCTTATAAAAAACAAATTGGATAAAAATTATTTTAGCGGCAAAATAAATAAGCAGGAATATACCACCCAACTTACCGGGGCGATGAAATGGTTTCAGGAAGCCAATCATTCTTTTTTAAGCATAGAAGAATACAATGCCCTGTTCGGTATATCGGGCAGGGAGGGCGAGACATCATCCGCCCACGCCTCTGATGACAAAATCGGTTTTCCGATTAATAATCCAAAAACAACCGTTGAGATGATAAAAAGAAAAATTGATGCCTCAACGATAAAAGGCATCAACCGTTTTTATCACGTGCAATCACAAGATTTTCGGGATATGAAGACAGTATATGAAACCGAAGGCTTCCAGGGAGAAGATGCAAAACAAATCAAGGTTGAAATGCGAATGGCAGAAAAAGAATTACAGGCCGTTTTTATAGCCCATTGCCGCAGTATCTTAACTGTTGAACAATTTAAGCTGATTTTTGGCAGCCCGACAAACGAGTAACCCGCTTTCGCCCTATTCATAATCAAACACAAAACGCATCATAGAGGGAGCAAAAATAAACGATGAAATTAAAAACAACTTCCTTCATTACCGCATTCGTATGTTTTTTAATCATTACGATAGCCGGTTATACCGGCGCAAAAGAACCCGATCCGTCTTCACAGGCAATCTTTGAACAAACAACCTTTGAATTTTCTCCGGTTATTTCCGGAACCGATGTGACGCATCGTTTCAACATCATCAATAAAGGAAACGCACCTTTACACATCCCTGGTGTCTATGTAAAATGAGGCTGCTTAGCGGTCTCGTATTCGAGACAAATCCCTCCCGGCGGGACGGGCGAAGTAACATTAAAGGTCAAAACCAACGGTGCCGCAGGTAAGAAAATCAGCCAACACGCGACCGTATACACGGATGACCCCGAAAACGCGACCATTGAGCTGACCCTGACCGGTGAAGTTATTTCAGCGGCTGATGTAAATCCAAAAGTTGTGCGCCTGATCGGGAAAGCTGGCGAACTGCTTCAGACCGTTGTTACCATTACACCGCCGGCCATCAATAAATTCGACATCACCAGCGTAGCGGCTAAGGATGGCACAAATATCCAGTTTAAAATGGGAGAAAAAGTCAAATCTGAGCCTCAACAATTTATCCTTAATATTACCAACATCAAACCAGACCCGGGCCGATATTTTGATAAAATTACGTTAAAGACCACCAGTACAATCAGCCCGGAGATCAGTATTCGCGTATTCGGCATCATTCGAAAAAAATAATGCCAAATCATATTATTTCCCTGAATTTATTCTCCGGGATTCTTTTTATTATCTGCTTCACCGCCCGGCTTTGGGGAACTAAAAACCTGCTTTAAAAAAGACTGCAGCGGATTTTCCGAGGTAAAAGGCGACTGAGCCCCTCCGGTAAACGCTGCGCCCATTTCCAGCCATTTATTAAACTGTTCGTCGGCAACATTTTTATAAGCCAGATAACCATCAATCACTTTCTCCAGATATTTGCCGAAGAAATCTGACAACTCGGTTTCGCCGTACCGGATCACCAGATGCAGCAGAGGAACCGGAAGCAATATATTTTTCTTTTTGGCCGCTTCCATGACGATCTGCGTCAAAGTAAATGCCGTCACATCTTCCCCGCTGTCAACGTCCGTCACTTCAATCCATCGACCCTGTTTAACCATTTCAGCCACTTCGTTTAAAGTGACGTACACACTCTTTTCCGTATCATATAGTCGGCGGTTGGCGTATTTTTTAAGGGCTATCTTGTTGGATGTTTCCGACATGCGTGGCTCCACTATACTTGAATGTTATAATGCAAAATTGATGGCTTCGTAAAAAGTCCAAATTCTTTGTTGCGCTACATCCTTCGTTTCTTCAAAGTACGCTAAGTACGAATCATCACTCAGGATTTGCGCGCCTCGAATTTGGAGCTTTTTTCTTTGCCAT
>JAGGYV010000299.1 GCA_021162325.1 Desulfobacteraceae bacterium
CCTAACGCAATACCTGCATCAGCCAGGACCGCACAGGCGGCCTCAGAGTGAGGCGTAATTTCATTTGGATGATTAAACTGGATATTCATATACAATGGATGATACTTTTTTAACATATCACCCAAGGATTTATCGACACGTTGAGGCAGCGCACAGGGTATCCGGGTATGAATACGAATAATTTCAACATGCGGTATCTGGCGGATTTGACTTAAAATGTGTTCTAGCCGGTCATTGCTCAGCATCAGGGGATCGCCGCCGGAAAGAATCACATCCCGAACCGCCGGGGTTGACCGGATATATGCAATGCCTTGATCAATGACACTTTCGGGAACCTGTTTTTCCTGGCCAAGCCTTCGTTTGCGCATACAATGCCGACAATAGATGGCGCACTGATTAGACACCATAAAGACCACCCGATCCGGGTACCGGTGAATCAAATTCGGCACCGGGGACTGGGGTTCTTCCCAAAGCGGATCGGGTGTTAAAAAAATTTCCTGATCCAGTTCTGCAATATCCGGGATCACCTGTTTGCCCAGAGGATCACCGGCTTTTTTAATCAGGGTCAAAAAATACGGATTAATGCGCATGGGATACTTTCGCGTGACCCGCATGACTGCGTTTGGGTCAATCGAAAATATCTCTGCAAGGGATTCTGGCGTTACAAGACTCTCTAAAAAAAAGTCTTTTTCAGATTCATTATGATGACATGAGGCTATTTTTAACATATTGAATTTTCAATTTCCGGATACGATCATAATTGAGATTAAATTTAAGTTTTTTTGGTTAAAGATAGACTGAACCTTGTTGTCGCAAGTTTGATTCGTTCATTTGCAAGGCATCAAGGGTGAAGCTGTAGTGTGCTACCGCGATCCCTTTATAACAAAGCAAATGGACGAATCAAGCTTGTGGCCAGCGCGGTGACAGGGCATGGTCGATATCCAAATGATCCAGCACCCTTGCCACAATTGAATTCACAAGATCATTAATCGTTTCAGGCCGGGTATAAAATCCCGGTGACGGGGGCATGATGGTGGCTCCGGCTTTTGCGGCTCGGGTCATGTTTTTTAAATGAACAAGACTCAACGGCGTCTCGCGCGGCAGCAGGATCAGGGGGCGTTTTTCTTTTAAGCAAACGTCTGCGGCACGATGGATCAAATTATCCGTGATACCGTTGGATATGGCAGCCAGGGTGTTCATAGAGCAGGGGGCAATCACCATGCCGTTGTGCTGAAAAGACCCGCTGGCAACAGGGGCAAAAAAGTCAGATGAATCGACTTCAGTCAAAGTTGCCTGTGAATGAAATATCTCATTGTTTTTCCTAAAATAACTATCAATGGGACCAGATAAATAATCCGTTTCATGGGCGGCAACCGCCCGGCCGGATTCAGACATCAGTACAAACACCTCAACCGGGTATTTCATCAACGCAGAAACAAGATGAAAACCGTAAATACTGCCGGATGCGCCGGTGATTGCCACAATAAATTTTTTCTTCATACCATCCACCGCCGAACCAGTTCATCCGCCAGAATACCAACAAATAAAAGCACTGAAATCACACTATTAACATGAAAAAACGCGATATTGATATTTTTTAAATCATGTGGGTTAACCAGCTTGTGTTCAACAACAAACAGGAAGCCGATCACACACACCGTTATCAGGAAAACCGCCTGCATATCAAATATAGAATAGACCAATAAAAAAAACACAAAAGATACTGCATGCAGGACAGAGGAGAGGTTCAACGCATTTTGAATCCCTATTTTTGACGGCAGGGAAAACAGCTTTTGACCCTGATCAAACGCCGCGTCCTGGCACGAATAGATAATGTCAAAACCGGCGATATACGTCATCAAAGCCAGAGACAGGCATAAAATCCCCCATGAAAACGTGCCGGTGGCCGCAATCCATGCCCCCATAGGTGCAAGGGAAATGGCAAACCCCAGGTACAGGTGGCACCACCGGGTAAAGCGCTTGGTATAGGAATACCCGAACAGAACACCAAGCACGGGGATTGACAGATAAAAGCAAAGTTTACTGAGCATGGCAGCGCAAAGGACAAAGACCGCCGATGATAAAATCACAAAACCGATGGCCGATGCCATGGACAATTGGCCGGACGGAATTTCACGGTTCATGGTTCTCGGGTTTTCACGATCAAAACCAACGTCCGCGATCCGATTGAACCCCATGGCTGATGAACGGGCACTGACCGCCGCTACAATAATCCAGACAATATCGGCAAGCCCAGGAGAATAATCCCGAAATGCCAGCACCACGGCTGACAGAACAAACGGCAACGCAAAAATGGTATGCGAGAACTTGATCATCCGGCCGTAAGTTTTTATCTTTTCAATCATTGACGGCACGGATGTGAAGTATTTTGAATTGTTTGTCATCATTAAGATAGTCCGACGCCATGGATAAAAGCACCGCAGTCCGGGCATTTGTTATCAATAATTTTGTTTTCCGACACATGATAGCCCCTTCGGTCGATCAATTTACCGCCGCAACTGTAACAGAATGTATTTTCACTGGTCTCGCCGGGAACATTGCCGGTATAGACATATTTCAAACCGGCGGTGATCCCGATATTCCGGGCCATAAGTAACGTCTCCACAGGCGTAGGCGGACGGTCTGTCAGCTTATAAGTTGGATAAAACCGGCTGACATGCCACGGGGTATCACTCCCAAGTTCGGTGACGATAAATGCCGCCAGGTCTTTTAATTCTTTTGGATCATCATTTAAGCCGGGAATCAAAAGGGTGGTCACCTCCACAAAAATATCCATCGCCTTCATCTTTTTTAATGTTTCTAAAACCGGAGATAATCTGGCATTGCACATTTTTTTATAAAAATCATCGGAAAATGCCTTTAAATCCACATTGGCCGCATCCAGAAACGGGCTGAGCATCTCAATGGCTTTTCCAGACATATATCCATTGGACACAAAAACATTTTTAATATCTTTTGTATGTGCCAGTTTTGCGCATGCCAGGGCCAATTCAAAAAACACCGTAGGCTCGTTGTATGTATATGCGATGGACTTGCAGTTTCCTTTTATCGCCTCGTCAACGATCTCCTCGGGCGAAAAAGACTTTCCCGCAATCCGGCCGTCATGGTCTGCCGGCATATGTGCAATGTCCGCGTTCTGGCAAAAGCGGCATTTTAAGTTGCACCCCACAGTCCCAACCGAATATGACAACGTGCCAGGATAAAAATGATACAGCGGCTTTTTTTCAATAGGATCAATATGACTGGCAATAACTTTGTCATAGACCAGGGTTTTGAGATATCCATTTTTATTTTCCCGCACACCACAAATACCCCGGCGACCGTCTTTTATCACACACTGGTGGCTGCACAAAAGACACTGGACCATTTTATCGTCTAACGGTGTGTAAAGCAATGCTTCCATGGTGGGCTCCTTGGGATTAGGTAGAAGGTAGAAGGCTGAAAATAAATACAACCACTCATTTATTGTTTTTGATAAAACAATACGCCTACCCGGTCAATATGACTTTTCAATTCAGGATGTTTTAGCGTATAATAATTTATTAAATCAACGGTATATGGCAGACTGCTCTCCTCAAAATCGCTTTTTATATTGCCGATAACTGTCTCTTTCACTCCGGCGTTCATCACTGCCAAATCAATATCGCTGCCGAATTTGTATGTTCCCCTTGCCCGACTGCCAAAGATGAAAACGATTTCAGCATCGGGATACTTTTTAAAAACATTCTGCAATGTCTGCATATCCCGATCTGTAAGCCCAAACGTATTTCTTTCTTGATGGCGCATTTAATATAATCTACCGCAATGTTTTTTCCACTTCATTGACACAAATCGGATATCATTTTCCTTCATTTAAACCTCCGCTTGCCGATACATATCGAGGCGACAAATCATTTTCACGGAAAGCATCCCGGACTTCTACAACCATTTAATTTTTAGATTCTTTCTGATTCTTGTGTTTTTTTAGCAAACTTTTTTAAAAACTCAAACCGTGTGAAGTGACTAAAGTGATCTAAAGTGCCGAAAGTTGTGGACTGCGCGAAACGCGCGATCATTTTTACATAAAAATTGAAAATGCCGAAGGCATTAACCATAACTTTAGCTCACTTCAAACTTTAGTTCACTTTTAACTTTTCCGGTTTATCCGGGTTAAGTATTTTCAAAAGGACGGGTTTCTCGCCACAACGCTGGACCACATCCTTTTTTACCTTCTACCTTCCACCTTCTTTTCCGCACAACTGACCGGCCGGCTGTTTGACGCAACCGAATTAGCGGAGAGGGACTTTAATTTCAAGGGCGTTGTCTTAAACCGGGGTACCGGCTGCGCCAGAATACCGGCAAATGCACCAAAAGGGCTTTTCCTGACAAACCTTGATTTCTCAAAATTATCGACCAGCTGGCTTGTCATGCCGGGAAAGTGACAGGTTGTCTGCCAGGTAATGGGCACATCTCCCAGAAGAGAGGTAAATAAATATTTAATTTCATTAATACTGAAAAACCGGGCCCGATTATAAACGGTTGATTTAAAAATCCCCTTGATCCGGCGCTGCAACGCTTTTAAGGCATATTTGTTCAAGACACCGACAAACACGCCGTCTTTTGCCACCCGGCAGGCCTCTGCCAGAGCCTTTCGGGGATCATCCGCGAATTCAAGGGACAGGCAAAGTGTGGCATACTCAAACGAATTGTCCTCAAACGGCAAATCTTCTGCATGCGCACGATGCAGATCCACGCGGTGCCCGACATTTTTTTTGGCAATATCAAGCATATAAGGAGAAGGGTCCACGCCGGTAAGCTGAATCCCTTTGCCGATAAACGGCATCAGACTGGCACCCGCACCGCAACCGATATCAAGAAGCCGTTCCCCGAATCGGGGGTGCAGCATCTTGAGCATCAGCCGGGTCTCCAGATCAATGACTCTCTGGTTGCCAGCTTTATTCAGCCATTGATCGTATGCAACAGCATCATTAAAATCAAATACATAGCCCATGGAATTGTTGTAATTAAATAAAATAACTTTTTCAAGGAGAAAGCAGAAACAGCAGGCATTTAATGCAGGATATAAAATAACCGGTTTTATTTCAGGCCTTTTCCCCGCTCCATAAAACCAATTTTCTCTTCAATTTTTTATGCCCATTTTTATGAATCAATGATATAATATTTTTTTATCTTGTTCACATGAATACGGATTGATAGATTTTAGAAACCGGTAACCACGATAAATAAAATTAACACGGATAAAAATGAAATTTTATAAATACCATGGCCTGGGAAATGATTATATTGTTATCGACCCGGCTGACCAACCCAGAGACCTGACGGAATCTGACATTTCAATTATCTGCCACCGGAATTTCGGCATTGGTTCCGATGGGATCCTGCTGGGTCCGATTCACACGAAGAAAGCTGATTTTGCGGTCCGGATATTCAACCCGGACGGCAGCGAAGCGGAAAAAAGCGGCAACGGTTTAAGAATTTTTTCCCGGTATTTATGGGACAAAAAGCTGGTTTCAAACACGCCGTTTACCATCTCAACCATCGGCGGTCTTGTTGAATCCCGAATTCATAAGAATGGATTAATATCAGTGGATATGGGAAAAGTCAGTTTTGACAGTGAAAAAATCCCAGTCATAGGTCCCAAACGCCAGGTGTTAAATGACAACATTGAAATTGACGGACAGGAAATTACGTACTGCGGAGCCACCATTGGAAATCCCCACTGCGTGATCATTTCCGATGACATATCACCCGAACTGGCCAAAAAGCTGGGACCGAAACTGGAAACCCATCCGAATTTTCCCAACCGGACCAATGTTCAGTTTATGAAAATCATTAATCGGTCCAATATTTCCCTTGAAATATGGGAACGCGGGGCCGGGTACACTCTGGCATCCGGGAGCAGCAGTTCCGCATCCGCTGCCGTTGCCTTTGCGCTGGGATATACGGATCAGGATATAACCGTTCACATGCCCGGTGGGACACTGGAAATCCGTGTTCACAAAGATTTATCCATTACATTAAAAGGACCGGTGACCCGGGTCGGTGAAGGAAGCATTGATGCTGAAATATTTAACCAGACAAAACCAAGAAGCAAAAAATGAAAGATTTTTTTACCGTTACACCACTTAAACAAGTATTTGAATATATTGCGGCGTTTCCGGTGGTTGCCGCTGAAACCATTTCCATTAATCAGGCAACGGGAAGAATTCTTGCACAAGATATCCGCTCAGATGAAGATGTTCCCGGATTTTCAAGATCCACCATGGACGGTTACGCGGTTTACGCGGCATCGACCTTCGGTGCATCTGAGGGGAACCCGGCCTATCTGACCCTTGACGGCGCCATTCCCATGGGAAAAAATCCATCCGCCTGCGTTGTTCCAGGAAAAGCTATACGCATATCCACCGGCGGAATGCTGCCGAAAGGTGCCGACAGTGTGGTGATGTTGGAATATGCCACGGAAATTGATGAAAACACATTAGAAGTTTATAAAAGCGTGGCACCCGGCGGCAATGTGATCACCAAAGGCGAGGATATTCAAAAAGACCAGTCACTGCTTTCTGCCGGTTTAATGCTCCGGCCCCAGGAAATCGGCCTGCTGGCCGCACTGGGACGTGAACAGGTAAACGTATACAAAAAACCAGTGGTCGGCATCATCTCAACCGGTGATGAAATTGTTCCGATTCAGAACATTCCGGGTCCGGCACAGGTTCGTGATATCAATTCCTATTCCATCAGCAGCCAAATCGTTCAGGCCGGGGGAATCCCCTTAAGTTTCGGTATTATCAAAGACAATTACGATGCATTAATTGAAACGTACAAACAGGCCCTACAAAAGACGGACATGCTCATCCTATCCGGCGGCAGTTCCGTGGGCACCCGGGATTTGACCATAGAGGTTTTAAAATCCTTAAATGATTCAAAAATCCTTGTGCACGGAATCCCCATCAGCCCGGGAAAACCAACAATCCTGGCCCGTGCCGGCAATAAACCGGTCTGGGGGCTGCCCGGCCATGTCACATCTGCCATGGTTGTTTTCAACCGGGTGGTTCAACCCTTTATTAAACATATGACAGGCACGGATATAGCCAGAAAAAACCATATTCAGCGCATTCCCGCAAAAATATCCAGAAATATCGCATCCGCCCAAGGTCGCACGGATTTTATCAGGGTCCGGTTACAGGAATCAGATGACGGGCTATGGGCGGAACCCGTACTGGGTAAATCCGGGCTAATCAATACCATGATCCAGGCCGATGGCCTGATTGAAATTGATATGAATACTGAGGGGCTGGACAAGGGAACAGACGTATCGGTGATTCCTTTATAACTCAACCATATATGGATTAAGCGAAGCCTCTTAAATACTAATTGTCATTACGAGAAGTGAGGAACGAACGACGACGTAATCTCTTGGCTTTTATGAGATTGCTTGACGTCGTGTCCGTCCCTGCGACGCCAGCGGCAGGCTCGCAATGACAGGTGATCTTTAAAACATTTTGGCCTTGATCATCGTTTCGGCCAAGGCAAATTCGTCATTCCCGAACGTTTCTATCGGGAATCCAGTTATCTGTTATTCCGGACATAGATTCCGGCTAAGCTTGTCCTCGGATATTTCTATCGGGGAAGCATACCGGAATGACATTGTGCTGGCCGAAACGATGACTAAAGCCAATATTTTCTATTTAGGCACGAATTATTAAAACAATGTGGAACAAAACAAATTATCAATATAAACCAACCGATATTAAAAAAATGACTAACAAACGAAATATTTACCTGAAAATGAAAACATTGGAAGAAGCCAAAAACATCCTGCTTGAGGCCTTTCCGGAATTTGACCGGCTTCGTTCCGAAACGATTGATGTGACAGATGCCGTTAACCGGGTGCTGTCTGAACCGGTTTTTGCTGCCATGTCATCTCCGAATTATCATGCCGCCGCCATGGACGGTATTGCCGTTGCTGCGGAATCCACGTTTGGGGCTGCTGAAACAGACCCAAAAACACTTTTGATCGGTAAAAACGCGCATTATGTGAATACCGGCCATGTGATGCCGGAAAATACCAATGCCGTCATCATGATCGAAAATATCAATATACTAAATAAACAGCAGGTGGAAATCATTGCGCCGGCGTTTCCCTGGCAGAATGTCCGCCGGATGGGAGAAGACATTGTTGCCACGGAACTGGTATTTCCAAGAAACCACAAGATCACCCCTTACTGCCTGGGTGCCCTGATATCCGCCGGCATTTTTCACGTTAATGTCTACAAAAAACCCAATGTGTTTATCCAGCCCACCGGATCGGAGCTGGTCGATCATAGCCAACTCGCTCAAAACGGATTAACCCCCGGCCAGGTTCTGGATTCCAACTCGCATATGCTGGGAAAACTGGTGGATACCTGCGGAGGATATTATTTTAAAAACAAAATTGTTATAGATGAATTTAAACTGATTGCCACCCCCATACAAGCTGCTGCTGCCGGGGATTATGATATGCTTTTCATCACCGGCGGGTCTTCTGCCGGATCTAAAGATTTTACCCGGGAAATCATTTCCGAACTGGGAGAAGTGCTGATTCACGGGGTGACCATGATGCCGGGGAAACCCGTTATTGTAGGTAAAATTAATGAAAAACCGATTTTCGGCATACCGGGTTATCCGGTATCGGCAATCATCGCATTTGAACAACTGGTCCGGCCGCTGATCAACCGAATGCTGAACCAGCCGGATATCCCGGACCATGAAATCCAGGTTTTCCCCACCCGAAAAATCCCCTCAAAACTCGGACTTGAAGAATTTTTAAGGGTAAAGTTAGGCAATGTGGGGAACCAAATTGTGGCGACCCCCCTGCCCCGGGGCGCCGGATGCATCACCAGTTTTACGGAAGCAGACGGCATCATCCGGATTCCTAATCATATCGAAGGGATCGCGGAGAACAAACCGGTCACCGCCACCCTGCTCCGGCCGCTGCCTGAAATCAACAATACGATTGTGGCTGTGGGAAGCCATGACAATACCATGGACGTGCTAGCCGATCTGATCCGGGGCGAAAGCTGCCGGGTATCGCTGTCGTCCAGTCATGTGGGGAGCATGGGCGGGCTTATGGCCATCAAAAAAGGATTGGCCCATATCGCAGGGACCCACCTTTTAAACCCGGATGACGGCAATTACAATATTTCCTATATCCAAAAATACCTGCCGGATACACCCGTAAAATTGGTTCATCTGGTTCAAAGGGAACAGGGCCTGATCATTGCAAAAAATAATCCGAAAAATATAAAGGGCATAAAAGATTTAAACCAAAAAGGCATATCCTTTATCAACCGCCAAAGCGGTTCCGGCACCCGGATTCTTCTGGATTTCAAACTCGGCCAGATGGGTTTAAATCCGGCAGATATTAACGGTTATGTAAATGAAGAATTTACCCATATGGCTGTGGCGGTCGCCGTTCTGAGCGGAAGTGCCGATGCCGGCTTAGGAATCTATGCTGCGGCCAAAGCATTAAATCTTGATTTTCTTCCGGTGGTAACAGAGTCTTATGATCTTTTAATTCCTGCCAATGTGTTTGACACAAAAAATATTGCCCTTCTTCTGAAAATCATTAAATCAGATGAATTTAAATCCCGGGTCGAACAGCTTGGCGGATATCATACCCAAAACACCGGTGAAATTTTGTGGAGTAACTGATGGCTTATGAACTGATTGATCATACGGCCGACATCGGTATCCGAGTCACCGAAACCTCGATAAAGAATCTGTTTGAAACCGCGGCCCATGCCATGTTTGAACAGATCACGGAACCGGCAAAACTCAACGGCACGCATACCAAAAAGATACACGTAAAAGGAATCGACCCACCGGACCTGCTGATCAACTGGCTGAGGGAACTGCTGTGGTGCTGGACCATCGATAATTGCCTGGTCCGTAAAGTCGCTATCAATGTCATAAATAACAACCACCTTTCAGCGAAAATCTCCTATGATAAATTTGACCCGAAAACACATGAAATTTTAAAAGATATCAAGGCGGTGACCTATCACGATGCGTCTGTTGTGCAGACGGATGCAGGGTGGGAAGCGACGATAATTTTTGACGTATAATAAAATTTTTGGAAAAAATTTTATGTTTTCCCACGGAGGACCGTGGAAACGAGATAAATATCGAATAACGAACAAGGAATTTTGAACCGCAGAGGTAGAGACGTTGCATGCAACGTCTCTACTTCGAAATTCGATATTCTTGATTCAAAATTCTGTGGTTCATTTTTTCAAAAATATCTTAAAGTAATGGAATTAAATTACAACATTTATTAAGGGCCATTACTATGGAATTGATTCAAATCGATAATTTTCGATGGGAAATACAAAAACAAGGCCCCATGCGGGTGCCGGCCCGAATTTACTCCAGCGGGGCCATGATCGAGGCCATTAAAAAGGAAGAGACCTTTAAACAGCTAGTTAATGTGGCACAACTTCCCGGAATTATCACGGCAGCCCTGGCCATGCCGGACATTCACTGGGGGTACGGCTTTCCCATTGGCGGAGTCGCCGCATTTGACTGTGACGAAGGCGTAATTTCACCGGGCGGGGTGGGATATGACATTAACTGCGGCGTTCGACTGGCTGTCACAAATCTAACAGAAAAAGAAGTCCGCCCGCACCTTGAAAACCTGATAAACGCCCTCTTCAGCGCCATTCCCGCAGGCGTCGGCTCTATGAGCGACATCAAACTGTCTTATCCGGATTTAAAAAAAGTGCTGAAAACCGGCAGCGACTGGGCGGTTAAAAACGGTTATGGAGAGGACACAGATATACTCCATACGGAAGACCACGGCTGCATGGAAGACGCTGACCCGAGTGCTATCAGTCAGCGGGCTTTAGATCGGGGAAAAAAGCAACTGGGCACCCTGGGATCCGGCAATCATTTTCTGGAAATCGGTGTGGTGGATAAAATCTATGATGAAACAGCCGCTCAAATATTCGGACTCTTTGAAAATCACATTACCGTGATGCTCCATACCGGATCACGGGGGATGGGGCACCAGGTATGTGATGATTTTCTGGCTTCTATGACTAAAAAATTACATAAAGGCGGAATTCCGGTTCCGGACCGTCAGCTTGCCTGCGCGAAAATAAAGTCACCGGCCGGGGAACAGTATTACCGCGCCATGAGTTGTGCCGCCAACTTTGCCTGGGCCAACCGGCAGGTGCTCATGCATCATGCCAAAAATGTTCTGATGCGAATTTTCAATATCAGCCCGAGAGATCTTGCCATGCGGCTGGTTTATGATGTATGTCATAATATTGCCAAATTTGAATCTCATGTGGTAGAAGGGAAAAAACAGCGGGTGTGTGTTCACAGAAAAGGGGCGACCCGGGCATTTGCTCCAGGCCATCCGGCGCTGAGTCCAGATTATCGGGATACCGGACAGCCGATCCTGATCCCCGGGGATATGGGGACCGCTTCTTATGTCTTGTCCGGCACGCAAAAATCTATGGATGAAACCTTCGGCTCCACCTGTCATGGTGCCGGCCGGGTACTCAGCCGGACAGCGGCTAAAAAGGCGGCAAAAGGACGTTCCTTAAAACGGGAACTCGAAGACAAAGGCATTTTTGTCCGGTGGGCCGGGCGATCTACCATGGCTGAAGAAATGCCGGATGCGTATAAGGATATCTCCCAGGTGGTGAATGTGGTGCATGGATCAGGGATATCAAAGAAGGTGGCAAAATTACGCCCCATCGCCGTTGTTAAAGGCTGATTCGCTTATTTCGTGCCTGAATAAAAAGTCTTTAAATTGCACTTTTTCTGTCATTGCGAGAGAGGTACGACCGAAGCAATCCCATTAAAAACAGGAGATTACTTCGTCGTTCGTTCCTCACTCCTCGTAATGACAGTCTGGATTTCAAGATTTTCGATTAAACACTATTTAATAACAATAATAAACATATTATAAAAACAAATCTTTATAACCCATAAAAATAAGGAGGAAAATATGACGCCCGATATTTTCAGAGAATACGATATCAGAGGAATTACCGGATCTCAAATCACGGAAGATGATGTAATTAAAATCGGCCAGGGCATCGGCACCTTTTTGGTGAGAAACGACTGTTTTAATCTGACCGTCGGGCGCGACTGCCGCATCACGTCAGACCGGTATTCAGAACTGCTGATTAAAGGGCTCCTGTCAACGGGATGCAATGCCACGGATATAGGTGTATGTCCGACACCGATCCAGTATTTTTCCATCCGGCATTTAAATAAACAAGGCGGTGTCATGGTAACAGCAAGCCATAACCCGCCGGAATACAACGGGTTTAAAATCTGCCAAAATCTGGATTCCGTTTTTGGTGAGCAAATTCAGAAAATTAAAAAGCTCATCGAGCAAAATGATTTTGAGCAGGGAAACGGCTCCAGGGATGAAGCTGATGTGGTTACCCCTTATAAACAATATATTATCGAAAATATCCACATTAAAAACCCCATAAAGGTGGGGGTTGATGCAGGAAACGGCACATCCGGGGTAATTACCGTTCCAATTTTGAAACAGCTCAATTGTGAAGTCCATGACATTTACTGTGACATGGACGGCAATTTCCCGAATCACGAAGCAGACCCCACAGTGCTTAAAAACATGGCAGACCTGATCAAACTGGTAAAAGATAACAAGCTGGACATAGGGATCGGGTTTGACGGTGACGGTGACCGGATCGGCGTTGTGGATGAAAAAGGAAACCTGATTTACGGCGATCAGCTCATGATCATCTTTTCCAGGGAAATTCTTTCCAGAAAGCCGGGAGCCACTTTTATCTCTGAGGTCAAATGCTCAAAAACCATGTATGATGATATCAAGGCCCATGGCGGCAATGCCATTATGTGGAAAACCGGACACTCCCTGATCAAGAAAAAAATGAAAGAAGAAAAAGCCGAACTGGCCGGAGAAATGAGCGGGCATATGTTTTTTGCAGACCGGTATTTTGGATATGATGATGCCACCTACGCCGCCTGCCGGCTTCTGGAAATCTTATCCGACACCGGCAAAACCATTTCCGAATTGCTTTCTGACATCCCCAAAACCTATAATACGCCTGAAATCCGGGTGGACTGCCCGGATAATATCAAATTTTCAGTGGTTGACAAAGTGACTGAAATCTTTCGTAAAAACTATGATGTGATAGACATTGACGGCGTACGGATTGTTTTTGAAGACGGCTGGGGACTTGTCAGGGCTTCGAATACACAGCCGGCCCTTGTGCTGAGGTTTGAAGCATTATCTAAAAACCGACTGGATGAAATCAGACACCTTGTGGAATCCACGCTGGAAAGCGTCAAAAAATGATATCCGTAACCCCGAAAAATGACAGAAAGCAGGCTCTAAGAATCCGCCGTTTTTTCATCGGTGCGGCATCCTATGTCATGTGGTTCATACTGATTCTGTATTGCCATCACCTGGGATTTTTACGCCTGTCTTTTAAATGGGCATTGCTTGGATGTGGAATCGCTGCAGGAATCAATGTCATTTTATATCTCATTTTTCGAACCGGATTAAATAAAAAATTTAACGACCCAAGCCTGACCTTCCTCCAGATGGCTCTTGCGGCCCTGGCAGCCATGGTGGGCATCTATTATACGGATAATATCCGGGGAATCATGCTTGTTGCCTACATTGTAACAATTTTGTTCGGCGTGTTTCGTTTTAGCATTATTCAGTATTTAATTTTTACCATATTCTCAATAACATGTTACGGAACGGTAATCCTGTTGCTCTTAAACAATCATCCGGAGACCATCACCCTTCAAATTGAAGTTCTGCAGCTGGTCGTATTTGCAACGGTTATGACCTGGTTTTCGATGGTCGGCAGCTATATGCGAACCATACGGAAAAAATTATCCTCCACAAACTACCGCTTAAATAATGCACTGAGCACCATCCGGGAGCTGGCCATCCATGATGACCTGACCCAGGCCTATAACCGGCGGCAAATGTTTGAAGAGCTCAAACGGGAAAAAACCAAGGCAGACCGAATCGGCGATATTTTTTCAATCGCATTGTTTGACATAGATCACTTCAAAAAAGTGAATGACACCTATGGTCATTTAAAAGGAGATGATGTCTTAAAATACTTGATTCATTCGATACGTCATGAAATAAGAGAGATCGACAGCATTTCCCGGTACGGGGGAGAAGAATTTATCATTATAATGAGCGGCACGGATACAAAAGGTGCTGAAGAGGGTGCTTATCGCATCAAAAATAATATTGAAAATTTAAAATTTCCGGGATTTTCGGATTCATTTCGTATGACAATTTCAACAGGCATTGCAACGTATCAGCCGGTGGAAAGTATAGATGATCTGATTGCCCGATCCGATTCGGCAATGTATAAAGCAAAATCAATGGGCAGAAATCAGGTGGTGGCTGAAAACACAAAATAAATTCGAAAATCGTAACTTCTCAATAAAGGCGGGAATTCAGTGGTAGTATCACAATACATGGGGTGCCCGGACTTTTTGAGAACATACCAAAAGTCTTATTAAATACTATATTTATACAATATTATTAATTTTTATACATAGAAGGAATATTTATGAAAGTATTAATCAGTGATGTCCTGGGGGAAGCAGGAATCAAAATTTTTGAAGAAGAAAATGGCATCGATGTGGATGTGAATACCGGACTTACTCCTGAAGAACTTAAAGCAATTATAGGCAATTATGACGGACTGGTCATTCGCAGCGCCACAAAAGTAACCGCAGGCCTGTTAGAGGCGGCCACCAACTTAAAGGTCGTGGGCCGGGCGGGTATCGGTCTGGATAATGTGGATATTCCCGCTGCTACCAAAAAAGGGGTTGCGGTCATGAACACCCCCGGCGGCAATGTGGTCACCACCGCCGAACATACCCTTTCGTTGATGATGGCACTGACCCGGAACATTCCCCAGGGGACCTCGTCATTAAAAGATGGCCGTTGGGATAAAAAGAAACTCCAGGGCCGGGAAGTTTTTAACAAAACGCTGGGCGTCATTGGTTTTGGAAATATTGGATCCGTGGTTGCCGATCGTGCCCGGGGCCTGAAAATGCGAGTGATTATTCATGATCCTGTCGTTCAGGCTGAAGTCATTGAAAAAGAAGGTTTTGAATGGGTTTCTTTAGACAAACTATACCAGGAAGCCGATTATATTACCGTCCATGTTCCAAAAACCAAGAACACCACCGGCCTGCTCAACAAAGCAGCCTTTGATCAGATGAAAACAGGCGTCATGGTCATCAATTGTGCCCGCGGCGGGATTATTGATGAAGACGATCTTTATGAGGCAATGGCCTCAGGAAAAGTAGCCGGGGCGGCTTTAGACGTTTTCACCACCGAACCCCCGCTGGCGGATATGCCGCTGATCAAACTGAACAACCTGATTGCCACCCCCCACCTCGGTGCCTCCACCAAAGAAGCCCAAACCAACGTCGCAGTGGCCGTTGCCGAGCAAATTATCGAATATTTAAAAAACAACAACATTATTAATGCAGTGAATGTACCGGCCGTATCCGGTAAACTTCTCGAACAATTAGGCCCGTTTCTGACACTGGCAGACCGAATGGGCTGCATGCAGGCCCAATTAATAACCGGCCAGTTAAAAGAAATCCGCATTGAATATAACGGGGATTTCCATGGCCTTGACCTAAAACCCGTGACCACCGCCTTCTTAAAAGGCGTTCTCGATTCACTGGTTTCCGATGGGGTAAACTCCGTTAATGCCCCTATGCTGGCCAAAGAGATGGGCATTAAAGTGTCTGAAACCAGCACGGCTGATTCAGAAAAATTTTTAAATCGCATCTCTGTAACGGTTGTCACCACTGAAATGGAATGCACGATTGCCGGCAGCGTTTTCGGTAAATCAGACACAAGAATTGTCCGAATTGACGATTTTATTATAGAAATCATTCCGGAAGGCTACCTGGCGATAATCCACAACCTTGACGAACCCGGTGCCATCGGCAGTATCGGTAACGTTCTGGGAAAAAACAATATCAATATTTCACAGATGCAGGTCGGAACCGCCGTTGGCGGGGAAAACAATATTATCCTGATTAAAACAGATCTGCCGCTGACCGATGAAGTTAAAAATAAAATTCAGAGACTTTCGAAAGTAAAGACCATCCAAACCTTAGAACTATAATAAATAATTTTTCAAAGAGGGCCAAATGACAGAAAATAATCAACCACCGGGCGACTTTGCGATGCCTGCAATTAATTTTTCAACATTTATTCTATCATTAAACTCCTCTGCGCTGGTGCATCTCGGCATACAAACAGATCCCACATCCGGAAGCACGTCTGAGAATCTTCTTATCGCAAAACAGACCATTGATATTCTTGCCATGCTGGATGAAAAAACCAAAGGGAACCTGTCAGAAGACGAAAAACGGCTTTTAACGCATGTGCTTTACGAATTAAGAATGCTGTATGTAAAACAGAAAGAAAAAAAATAGATATTTTTTTTCATGAAGATTCAATCACCGGCGAAAATCAATCTATTTCTGGAAGTTTGCAGCAAACGTCCGGATGGATATCATAATCTCAATACCCTGATGTGCTGTATCGAACTTTCCGATACGATCCGATTAACATTTGGACAAAAAAAAATATCCGTTCACTGCGCCCACCCGGATGTACCTGAAGACGAAACCAACCTTGCCTGCCGGGCCGCCCGATTATTTTTTGACACCACCCGCATTCACGAAGGTGTCCATATTGATATTGAAAAAAATATTCCTATCGGCGCAGGCTTAGGCGGCGGCAGCAGCAACGCGGCAGCCGTTCTGAAAGGTCTGAATTCCTTTTACGGGTTCCCTGTTTCCACCACGTCCCTGATAACTGCCGGAAAATCCATCGGAGCAGATGTACCTTTCTTCATCTACGGGAAACCGGCCGTTGCCACCGGAATCGGAGACATTTTAACCCCCTGCGATTGCATTCAATCCTGTCCGATCTTACTGATTTATCCCGCCATACCGATCTCTACCGCCATAGTATATAAAAAATTGAATTTAAGATTGACAAAAACCAAAAAAATCAATACAAAATTTCTTTTTAAGTTAAACTTGGGCAAAGATGCTGCGAAACAATTATTCAATGATCTTGAATTGGTTGCGTTTGAAATTTGTCCCGAAATTCAGGAAGCCAAAGCGTCTTTGCTGGCGCACGATGCTTCCGCAGCCTTGATGACCGGTAGCGGGTCGGCTGTTTTCGGGCTTTATGAAAATATTAAAAATGCAAAAAAAGCATACAACGCCATATCGCAAAACCGTACGTGGCGAATTTATCTGAGCCATTTGGTTGTTTGATATGACGTTAGCCCAATTGTACTTTTTTTAAAAAAATAATTATGGGGCGTCGTCAAGTGGCAAGACACAGGATTTTGATTCCTGCATTCGGAGGTTCGAACCCTCCCGCCCCAGCCAATCATTAAACATTTAAATTATAAGAATTAAAACCATGCATCAGGAAAGCGGATACATTGTTTTTTCAGGAAACTCCAACCCAGTTCTGGCCAAAGCGATCTGTGGGTACCTGAAAAGAGAGATTGGCGGCGCTAAGGTCAAACGCTTCAGCGACGGGGAAATTCAGATTGAAATTGATGAAAACGTCCGGTCAAAAGATGTTTTTATTATCCAGTCAACAAGCAGTCCGGTCAATGACAATCTTGTTGAACTCTTACTCATGATTGATGCACTGAAACGGTCATCCGCAAAACGGATTACTGCGGTTATCCCCTATTTCGGATATGCCCGCCAGGACAAAAAAGTGGCACCCCGCGTACCGATCAGTGCCAAGCTGGTAGCGGATCTGCTGACCACTGCCGGCGCCAACCGGATCATTACAATGGACCTCCATGCCGGACAAATTCAGGGGTTTTTTAATATTCCGGTAGACAACCTGTATGCAGCGCCGGTATTTATCGATTATATGCGCAAAGAATTTAGTCAGGATACAGTAATTGTTTCACCGGATGCCGGTGGTGTTGAAAGAGCCAGAGCTTTTGCCAAGCGGCTCCATTGCGATCTTGCAATTGTTGACAAACGCCGGGATGCGCCGAATAAAGCCAGAGCAATGGCCGTCATCGGTAATGTAACCAATAAACGGGCAATTATTCTGGACGATATGGTGGATACAGCCGGCACGCTCACGGAAGCCGCAAAAGCAATTTCAAAAAACGGCGCCAGTGAAGTGCACGCCTGCTGCGCCCACCCGGTCCTTTCCGGACCTGCAATTGACAGGATTACGGACTCCGTACTGAAATCCGTTGTCGTTACCGATACCATACCGTTATCCGATAAAGGCCGTACCTGTAATAAAATAAAAATTCTCTCCATTGCCAACCTGATCGGAGAAGCAATTATCCGGAGTCACACAGGGGATTCTGTCATATCATTATTCGTATAATAAAAAAACATTAATAAGGAGAAAAACTTTTGGAAATACATCCATTTAAAGCGCAAACTCGGAATTCTACAGGAAAAGGGACTGCCCGGAGCCTGCGCCGGGACGGAAGAATCCCTGCAGTTCTTTACGGTTCGGATATCGAAAGCGTCTCGCTGTCGATCAGCATTTACGATATTGAACACCTGTTAAAGAAAATCAATTATGCCCAGGCGCTCTTGAACCTGAAGGTTGAAGGCGGCGATGCCCCCATTGAAAAAACCGTGATGATCAAAGAAATACAAACCGAACCCCTGAGTCAGCATTTTCTTCATATGGATCTTTATGAAGTGGATATGAAACGCAAACTGACTGTCACGGTTCCGATTGTAACCACCGGTGTTCCAATAGGCGTAGAAGCCGGCGGTGTTCTTCAGGTCATCCGAAGAGAACTGGATGTCAACTGTCTGCCCACTGAAATCCCGGAACAGGTCACCATTGATGTTTCAGCTCTTGATATTGGTGATTCGATTCATGTTGATGAAATAAACCTTGAAGGTGATGTTGATGTCCCGTTTGATGCGAATTTCACCATTTTAACCGTTGTCGTTCCGAAGGTAGTTGAAGAAGAAGTTGAAGAAGTTGAAGAAGGCGAAGAAGGCGAAGAAGGCGAAGAAGGCGAAGAAGGTGCCGAAAAAACAGAAGAAGAAAAATCCGATTCTGAAGAATAAATCGACTGGCATGCCACTCCGGGGGATTTATACCGCCGGCGCACCCGGCTCGCTGATATGACGAATAATACGTTATGGATGATTGCGGGTCTCGGAAACCCGGGGCGGGAATATGCCAGAACGCGGCACAACATCGGCTTTATGGTGATTGAGCATCTTGCTGAGAAATATAATATTTCATTGACCCAGAAAAAATTTGATACTCATTTTGGGTTGGGTGAAATGGAGAAGATTAAGGTCATTTTAGCAGAACCCATGGCCTATATGAATCTCAGCGGTCCGCCGATCATGCAGCTGGCAAAATATTACAAATTGGCATTAGACCATATACTGGTCATCCATGATGATATTGACCTTTTATTTGAAAATTTAAAAATTAAGGCAAAAGGAGGGCATGGGGGGCATAATGGGCTAAGATCCATTATCGGTGTTGCAGGTGATAATGCGTTCCCCCGTATTCGAATCGGCATCGGGCGTCCTGACACACATATTGATGTTACAGGTCATGTTCTTGGAAAATTTGCCGCAGAAGAGATAAAACGACTAGACCCCGTGCTGAATTGTGCTGTAGAAGCGGCTCATACAATAATAACAAAAGGGGTAACCTTAAGTATGAATAGGTTTAATAGATAATGATGTAAGGTTTTGTTAATCTATAATTTTTTTTACTAAGGGAGGGAAAATATGGACGCATTATTGCAGAACATTCCACTAACGTGCACAGTTGTTGGGTTGGTGGGGATTCTTTACTCACTGCTCATCGCCGGAATGATTAGTAGGGCTCCGGCTGGAAACGAAAAAATGGTGGAAATCGCCACCGCCATTCAGGAAGGCGCCATTGCCTATCTGAATCGTCAGGCAAAAAGTATGGCAGCTGTCGGTATCGTAATTTTTGGTGTCATCATTTTCACGCTTGGCACCAAAGCCGCCATCGGTTTTTTAGTGGGTGCTCTGGCATCTTTTATGGCCGGCTATATTGGCATGAGAGTTTCCGTTATTGCCAATGTCAGAACGACTGAGGCAGCCAGAGACGGCATGGCAGCCGGCCTCAAAATGGCTTTTCGAGGTGGTTCCGTTACCGGTATGCTGGTTGCAGGCCTTGGCCTGACCTCATTGGCCGGTTTCTTTTCTTATCTAATTGCAACTGCCCCTGAAGGCGCCTCAATGATTGACAACGTGATTCCCCTGGTTGCCCTTGGTTTTGGCGGCAGCCTGATTTCCATCTTTGCCCGTCTGGGCGGTGGTATCTTTACCAAAGGCGCTGATGTCGGCGCTGACCTTGTCGGTAAAGTCGAAGCCGGTATTCCTGAAGATGATCCAAGAAATCCGGCAACAATCGCTGATAATGTGGGTGATAATGTAGGTGACTGTGCCGGTATGGCAGCTGACCTTTTTGAAACCTATGCCATTACACTGATTGCCTCAATGCTTCTGGGTACATTACTTTTCCCGGGAACTGACGTGGTTGTTATGTATCCTTTGGTTCTGGGTGCGGTTTCAATTGTTGCATCAATTATTGCCATGTTCTTTGTTCGTCTGGGTAAAAGCGAATATGTCATGGGCGCTCTGTACAAAGGCATGTTCGGTGCGGCAATTATTGCCGGTGTTGTATTCTATTTTGTAACCAACCATATGTTATCTGCCGGCCTGACCACTGCAGCCGGTGTTGCAATTACCGCCATGGATATTTACTATGCCTCGCTGGTCGGTCTGGTGCTTACCTTATTACTCGTTGTTATTACTGAATTCTACACAGGTATTTACGCACCGGTTAAACATATTGCCGAAGCATCAACCACCGGTCATGGAACCAACATCATTGCCGGTCTCGCCGTCGGCCTCCAGTCAACCGCTCTTCCGGTTCTGTCTATCTGTGCAGCGATTTACATCTCACATGACCTTGCCGGACTTTACGGCCTTGCCATTGCTGCGGTTTCCATGCTGTCCATGACAGGTATGGTTATTGCTATTGACGCTTACGGTCCGATCACAGATAATGCCGGCGGTATTGCTGAAATGGCGGGACTCGATGACAGTGTTCGTGCAGTCACCGATCCTCTGGATGCTGTTGGAAACACCACCAAAGCGGTTACCAAAGGGTATGCCATTGGTTCTGCTGCTCTGGCTGCACTGGTTCTTTTTGCCGCGTATACCCAGGAATTTGCCCTGCACGGTGCGGGTGAAGCCATTGCATTTGACTTGAGTGATGTAAATGTCATTATCGGCCTTTTCATTGGTGGCCTGTTGCCGTTCCTGTTCGCATCCATGGCAATGAGCGCTGTTGGTAAAGCGGGCGCTGCGGTTGTTGATGAAGTTCGTCGTCAGTTCCGTGAAATCCCGGGAATTATGGAAGGTACGGCTAAACCGGATTACAAAGCATGCGTTGATATCGTCACCAAATTTGCATTAAGTCAAATGATGATTCCGGCCCTTCTTCCGGTAATCACACCGCTGCTGGTTGGTTTCTTCCTGGGCAAAGTTGCTCTGGGCGGTCTCCTCATCGGTAGTATCTTAACCGGTCTGTTCGTTGCTATTTCAATGACAACGGGTGGTGCTGCATGGGATAATGCAAAAAAATACATCGAAGACGGTTTCTTCGGCGGCAAGGGCAGTGATGCTCATAAAGCTGCGGTTACCGGTGATACAGTCGGCGATCCCTACAAAGATACAGCCGGACCGGCTATCAACCCGATGATTAAAATTCTTAATGTTGTTGCGTTGCTGATGGTTCCTTTTCTGATGTAATACTGTTACAATTTACGAATTAAGTCCCAAAGGGGATTGGCGGAAATCGTCAATCCCTTTTTTTGTTGATTTAATGCTAATTAGGTGATATTTTATATTTTTTAAATCTGATAATAATTAGAAAAATGTAACACGGTGTTAAAATGGTAAAAAAAATAAGTAATGCAATTGTTAAGGAAGAAAGTGAAGAAGCAAGTATCAAGGTATTTCATGTGGGGGATTTGGCCGTCTACCCAGCCCATGGGGTGGGGAAAATCGAATCTATCGAGTCCCGGACGATCAATGGTGAAAAACATGATTTTTACATTTTAAAAATACTTGAAAACGGTATGGTGATTATGATTCCGACCTGGAACGTGGATTCTGTTGGATTACGAAATACCATCGCCGCCACACAGGTGCCGGAAATATATGATCTGTTGAAAACAAAAAAAGATGACCTCTTTGACAATCAGACATGGAACCGTCGATATAAAGAATATATGGACAAGCTGAAAACCGGTTGCCTGTTTGATGTTGCAGAAGTATTCAGGGATTTATTCCTTCTTAAACTCATCAAGGATCTATCTTTTGGAGAGCGTAAATTGCTGGATACGGCCAAAGGACTGCTGATAAGAGAGCTTTGCACGGCAAAAAATTTGGATGAAGAAACCATTTGGGCAGAAATTGAAGCTCTGTTTGATCAACCCATAACTGAAGCTTAGTCCCCATATAAAAAGTCGGATTCCGATGGCAAAGAAAAAAGCTCCACCACTCTTATAAAAAATGGCAAGGCGCGAAAATTCTGAGTGATGATTCGTACTTATCGTACCATGAAAAAACGAAGAAAGCATCGCAACGCAGAAGTTGGACTTTTTACAAAGCCATCAATAGCTACCTGCCATGCATGACAATAGTAACAGGTCGTTTGCCATCCGAATAGATAGCGATGATATCGGCAAACGACTTGATACATTTATCACAACCACCTTTCCCAAAATATCACGCAGCAGGGCATCCCGTTTCATCCGAAATGGCGACATCACCGTTTCCGGCACAATAAAAAAGCCGGGATACAGGGTCAATGGCGGAGACTTTGTATCCGGCTGTATTCATGAATTATCTTCTTTCCAATTTAAACCCGAACCCATCGATATTCAGATAGTATTCGAAGACGCCTTATTTCTGGTTATTAATAAAAAACCCGGTATCGTTGTACACCCTTCACCCGGCCATGACCATGGAACCATCGCCAACGGGCTTGCCTTTCTTCGTCCTGAAATCAAAGACGTTGGCGTGGACCCGACTCGACCCGGAATTGTTCACCGTCTGGATAAGGATACTTCCGGTATAATGATTATTGCCAAAACAGACTCTGCATATAATTATTTAGTATCACAATTTAAAGAAAGACAAATCACTAAAACATATTTGGGGATTGTGCATGGAATTCCGGACCGGAAAAACGGTCAGATTATATTAAAAATTGGCCGGCATGCCAGCCATCGGAAAAAAATGACCGTAACCGATCACGGCAATGCAAGATACGCTGAGACCCACTGGAAAATCAAAAAAACGTATGATCGACTATCTCTTTTAGAATTTGATATTAAAACCGGCAGAACCCATCAAATCCGGGTCCATTGTGCGGCAGTCAGGCATCCGATCGTCGGAGATCAAACCTACGGCTTTAAAAAGCCTTATAAATTATTTGAGGACGTACCGATATTAAAAAAGATCATCCGCAGTGTCCCCAGACAAATGCTGCATGCCTGGCAACTTCGATTACGTCATCCGGAATCCGGTGAGATATTGAAATTTGAAGCGCCGCTGCCGGGCGACATAACTTCTTTTTTAAAAAATTTAAATGCGGGTTAATTCCTTATCTTTAATTTTAATTTTAATTTTTTGCCAAAATATTGCAAGGCTCGAAAAGTGTTAAGTGAACAAGCCTTAATCCGAGCCCTTGCGTTATTTTATATCCAGCTTGCAATGTTTCGAATCCTTGTCAAACGTCAAGATAATCTCTTGATTCTCTTTTTTATCCTGATTCAACTTTTTATATTCCTTAAGCATCCGTTGCTTAAATGCCGATTTAGTCTCTTTTGCATCAGACTGTCCATATGCCCTGAGTTTTTCCTTTTGAATTTCCCAAAGCGTGTCCACGGAATATTGCGGCGTAGAACCCCCCATGCCGTTATTTTGAACAGATTGGATATTTTCAGTGACAGGAACAGCATTTGGCTTTTCCTTTCGCCGCTGGGCCTCTGCATTATCCCAGAACTGTTTCCAGGCTCTTTTGCTGTAATGCACTTTCCATTGCAGGTTATCCAGGAGTGTCACCAAATAGTTGGTTGATATGCTGGGAGGCACTCGATATCCCTGTATTCTTTCAATAAGATCCAGGTGCCTGGGATGGGGCTTATTCTGACGATCCGCCAGATACGCCCTGATTTTACTATCCATCTCCTCCACCTGACGACTCAACACACCTATCTCCGCCACCACCTGTGTGCGCCTTTGATCTTTTGAATTCACGCTTTAACTCCCTAAATCATCCATCCCGACCCAATAATGATGGCTTCGTAAAACAAAAAAACTCCATATAACTATATTTTAAAACAGCATACCTGAAAATTTAACAGCTATGACACCTCTTGTAAAGTTATCATAAAAAAAATATTATAGAATAATTCAATGCGGTAAAATAAAAAAGTCACGTCATTTCCTGCCCGGAAGTGATGTGACTTTTTTTATTATTCTAAAACAAATTTGAATTAATTTAATGAGCGGCCCCTTACCAGGAATGCATGATATCGTGACCTTTCTGCTTAGCCAGTTCATCCTGAAACTGGTGAAAACGGAAGCCTAAAACTTTTACGAGATAGGACATGACCTGATATCCCATCAATATATCTTTCTCAAATAAGGCCAGCATATCCGTTTTAGCAATCTTAATCACGCTACAGGAACGGGTCACACAATAAGCTGAAAGCATCAACCGAAATGGCGGCACAAAGCACGACCAGCCCAATGTTCTTTTTTTATCATCTTCCGCCGCAAGAGATGAAATCGTATTTTCATCAGACGCCGAAATATTACCGGGAAGTTCAAACCGAAGATCGACTTTACCATCGGTAACAATCCACAAATGATCTGCTGAATCGCCTTCTTTAAAAAGTCTGTCGCCGCGGCTATAGTTGTCCTTAATGCAAAACTTCCGAAGAGACGCCAGTTGCTCGTTTGTTAATTCTTTAAATGCCTGAACATAATCTAATTCTTTTAACGTAATCATAATTTCTCCTAAAAAGCTTTTCATGGTGACGCATCACCACTGTTTGAGAAAATAACTTGTCAATCATTTCAAAAGATTATGGACGAGTTATTTGGAAGAGCCTTAAGGAACATTATAGTTACCAAAAGACGAATTAAAAAAATCTATTGATCTGCATTATAACATAATCTGCAGCAATTCAAGCACCTGTTTGCCTCATATAACGCATCCGCTTCGGTAATCACCAAATCGACCTCACTCAGATTGTTGATACGCGCTTCAACCGGGAGTTCAGGCATCTCAGTTCGTTTTTTGGGAACAATGCCCTCGACAGACTCAAATATAGTGCCGGGGATATGCTTATTCAACAAAAATTCCGGATGAGAGACCACCGGTTTGCCGTTCAAAAACAAATCGATTGACCGAGCCGCTTTTCGGCCGCCACCGATGGCTGTCACCACCAGGGATGGACCGGTCGCTGCATCACCGGCGGCAAAGATATAGGGTACATTGGTCTGACACGTAGCAGGCTCTACTTCAATTGTTTTCCACCGGGTGATTTCCAATTCATCTAACCGATCCCCCTTACCACGGAATGCCAGCAAAGGTGACTGGCCGATGGCGGTTATAATCATATCCACATCAAGAACCGTCTCAGACCCTTCAACCGGAATAGGTCGCCTTCGTCCACTGGCATCAGGTTCTCCCAGTTCCATTTTCAAATACTCAAGGCCCGTTACCTGATTTTTCTCATCCCCGACAACCTTATTCGGAGCTGCCAAAAATACGAAATCGATCCCTTCATGCTCGGATGCGATAATTTCAACTTCATTGGCCGGCATTTCTTTGCGTGTTCGCCGATAAACCAGATAGACCTTGTCTACCCCTTTTCGCAGCAGGGTCCGGCAACAGTCAATGGCTGTATTTCCACCGCCGATGACCGCTACCCGTTGACCGATACGGACATTTTCATTATTTCCAATTTTAGCCAAAAAATCAATCCCGGTAAAACATCCGGTCAGGTCTTCTCCGGGAATCCCCAGATTATAATCATTCCACGCACCGACACTAAAAAAGACGGCGTCAAAACCAGAAGCGATCAATGAACCAAAATCAAAATCAACCCCCAGGCGGACATTGGTATGAGCGTTTATACCTAAGTTTATAATCCCCTCTATTTCCCAATCCAGTACTTTTTTCGGTAAACGATATTCAGGAATGCCATATCGCAGCATGCCGCCCAACTTCGGCATGGCTTCAAATATTTCAGGACGATGTCCGATGCGTCTTAAAAAATAAGCACAACTCAGACCAGCCGGCCCACCACCAATGACAGCCACTCGATTACCGGTATCCGGCGCACATTCGATGGGAAAGCGCTTGCCTGAATTCATTTCATAGTCGGCGACAAATCGTTTCAACTGGTTAATTGAAACCGGTTCATCTTCAACCCCGCGACGACAATAAGACTCGCAGGGATGCGGGCATACCCTTCCGCAAGCCAATAACAGGGGGTTTCGCTCCCTGATGGTATTGACCGCTGCTTCGTATTCTCCATTACGGATATGCCCAATATATCGAGGGATATCGATTTCCGCAGGACAGGTTTGCGCACATGGTGCCAGAGCATCATCATAGGCATTTAAATGCAGAAGACGCTGAGAAACAGTCCGCACTTCCAATATGGATTTAGGGCATGCCGCTTCACAGGCGCCGCAACCGACGCATTTTTCCCTGTCGACTTCCGGATACCCATCAGGTCCTAAATGAAGCGCATCAAAACCACAGGCACGAACACAATCGCCAAACCCCAAACAACCGATGGTACAATCCCGTTTCCCGCCATAAAATGACGTCACGGCACGACAGGTATTTAATCCGTTATAGATAAACCGATCCGTCGCCCGATTGCCGCCATTGCAATTATTATATGATTTCAATGGTTCGGCCGTGCCGGCTTCAGACCCCATAATAATCGCAATTTCAGATATATTTTCCGTACCGATCAGGATACACGCATTGGCAGGGGCGTCTTCATTGACGATGGCTTCGGCCGCCGCTGAACAACCGGCAAAACCACACCCGCCGCAATTTGCGCCTGCTAAAAGATTTTCGACTCTGGCAATTCGCGGGTCTTCATACACATAAAATATTTTGGAAGCAAAACTTAAAATTAAGCCACAAACAGCACCAAGGCTGAAAGTAAATAGTATTGATTCAACCACGACAATCCTCTTGATTTTTTCTATTCATATCAATTGACGTTGACTATCAATATCAACTACGCCTTCAATAAATTAAAAGCGTTGAATGTCACTAACGTTTAAAAAAACGTTCTACACCATTCCCTGGAATGCAAAAAAAGCAAGGGAAATCATGCCGGCGGTAATCAGCGCAATGGATGTATCCTGAAGCGGTTTCGGAACCCGTGCAAGAAGAATCCGTTCACGGAGTCCTGCAAAAAGAATCAGTGCCAAGGCGAACCCGACCGCATAAAAGAACGAAGCAACCAACGCCTGAAGAAATGTAAATTCCTTATCAATATTCAGTACGCATACTCCCATAACCGCACAGTTTGTTGTAATCAGCGGTAAAAAAATGCCGAGACCGGCATACAATGCGGGAATACTTTTTTTCAAAAACATTTCAACAAATTGAACCAAAGAGGCGATGACCACAATAAAGGCGATGGTCCTCAGATATACCAGACCAAATTTCACGAGAATAAAGGTATAAATAACCCAGGTAATCGTTCCTGCCAGGACCAGCACAAAAATTACTGCCATTCCCATACCCACAGCGGTTTCCATTTTTTTCGAGGTTCCCAGAAACGGACAATTTCCAAGAAACTGAGCAAGCAGAATATTATTAACAAAAATACATGCGATGATAAGTTCAAAATAACCCATTATGTTCTCCTGTTAATCCCCTATCGCATTTATGAAACAGAGCATCAGACCAAGACAGATAAACGCACCCGGCGCCTGAACCATAAACGAAAACGGCTGAAAAGACGGAAATGCCGACGATAAATTGTATGAAAGGTCGCCCCAAACCGTTACCGACCCATTCCCCAGCAATTCTCTGACAGCTCCAAGGGCGCCGAGTGCTAACGTATAGCCGATCCCGATTCCCAAACCGTCCGCCATGGAATATAATACTTTATTTTTATATGCAAATGCTTCCGCCCGCCCCAAAACAATACAGTTGACAACAATCAACGGGATAAATACCCCCAGCTTCAGGTATAATGGATACGTATACGCCTGCATCAACAGCTCCACAATCGTCACAAATGATGCAATAATGATAATAAAACAAGCGATTCTCACTTTTTGCGGAATGATGCTTCTTAACAGAGAAACCAGGAAATTTGACCCAAACAGAACAAATGTTGTTGCAATCCCCATTCCAAGTCCGTTTTCCATTGAGGTGGTAACCCCAAGCACAGGACATAAACCCAGCACCAGTCGGAACGGCGGGAGTTCTTCCCACAATCCTTTTGTAAATTCCTGAACTAACGTCTTAGGCATATTGATCTCCTATTTGCCGAACTGCTGAATTTCTTGTTGTAACTGCGGTTTGATTTTCTGATAAGATTTCAATGCCTTATCAACAGCAACGCATACTGCACGGGATGTAATCGTCGCACCACTGATGGCGTTAATCTGTCCGCCGTCCTTGGTTACGGAGACAGATTCCTTAACAGACAGCCCTTTAAACTGAGACACCAGATCGGGTTTATCTTTGGCGTTTGCACCCAGACCAGGGGTCTCCGTATGAACGGTAACCGCTACACCGACCAGTTTATCTTCATTCACATTAACACCGACCATCACGCCAATATCGCCACCAAATCCTTTACCGAATTCCTCAAATGCAATGGTCGTCGCTTTGCCGTCAAACACACCAACAAAAAAACTCGTTTCAGCGTCACCATCTGCAATTTTAAAGCGGTCTTCAATCGGATTATTGGTCGATCCTTCCAGGATGGACATAATTGCGGGGCCTTTGACAAATGTCAACTGCTGCGCCTCAATCTGACTGGCCGTCCCTTTATTTACAGCAGCCAGTACGCCGCCGGCAACAGAGCTTAAAACCGTTAAAACAACAACCATTTTTACCATATCATTCATGTTAGACACCCTTTCCAAGTGCTTTGGGTCTAATTTTATCTACAATCGGATTGACCAGGTTTATAATCAGAATCGCATACAGCACCCCGTCAATATGGGTACCAATGTTTCTGATCAATACCGTCAGCGCCCCTCCGAGTAGCCCATATATCAACATGGGTATAAAATTTACCGGGGAAGAAGAATCTTCGGTAGCAAGAAAAAATGCACCGATCAGGGTATATCCGGTTAATAAATGAAAACCGGGACCGGCATAGGCTTCAGGATTTAAAATATTGAAACACAGGGCTGACACAAATATCCCAACAAGAAAAGAAAATGAAATTTCCCATCTAACAAACCCCCTGAGAATTAAATAGACACCGCCGGCAATCAAACCAATTCCAAAGGTTGATCCAATGCCGCCGATTTGTTTCCCGAAAAGCAGGTCCATTAAAGCGAAAGGGTCTACCGCCGACGCACCGAAGGTCTTTGACAAAACCAATGGATAGACCGCTTTAAAATCAAATTGATAATTCAGCAGCGCGGCATTAAAATCAAATAAATCCGCCCAGGACAACATCAAAATCGTCATTGCCAGAACTGCCGGATTAAAAGGATTGGCACCGATGCCGCCAAAAATTTCCTTACCAATGACCACCGCAAAAAAGGTTCCGGTGATCACTGCCCACCATGGCATAGTTGCCGGAAGCATCATCGCAAACATCATGCCGATCAACGCGGCATTGCCATCTCCCACGGATATGGGACGCCGGGAAATAAAATTGATCAGCAACTCCCAGAGTATTGCCGAGGCAATAGAAAGAGTAACCACCCCGACAGCAGCCATGCCATACTGATAACAGCCGGGGATAACTGCCACAAGGCTGGCCAGAAGAATGTTACGGCTTTTTGTAGAAATACTGCTCCCGTTATGCCAGAACGGGGCATGCGAAACAGTTAGTTTTAAAGTGCTATGCATTACTTTCCTCCGCTGCTTTCATACTTTCCAGAGTATGCTTCGCCAGCTTGATATGCTGAAAAACAGGTATCCTTGATTCACAAACATAACTACAGAATCCGCATTCAATGCAGGAAAACAGATCATGTTGATCTGCGGCTTCCTCATATTGTCCGGCTTCGAGAAATCGAATCAATTGATTAACCTGTATATTTGCTGGACATACCCGAACACATTCACCGCAATTGATGCAGGCGATGTCAGAACCTTCCGTAATCTGACGTTTATCCTGAATAATGATTGTATCAGTGTCCGGCATGACAGGAGTGTCTGTTGAAAAAACAGAAACCCCTTTCATTGGACCACCAAAGACCACCCGATCGCCATCATTTAATGTTTCATTGAATTCATTTAAAATATCCTGTAACGGGGTCCCGATAGGAACGGAAACCAGCCGTTTATTTCCGTCTTTTGAAACAAACGTAACCATCTTTTCCAAAAAAAACTTACCGGTAGTATATGCGGCACCAATGGCACAAACCGCTTCTGAACTAAAAAATGCGATCCCGGATTTTGACTTTGCGTCAACATCTTCAGAAGCAAGCATATGTTGCATAATCAATTCCGGATGGGCAGACGGATATTCCGAATCCACCGTTTTAATAATTGCACCCGATGACCCGGCCACCTGCTCAAGTTGTTGGGGAACAATCAGAATCGCATGGGAAATTCCGGTAATTTTACAAAGCAACTCAATACCTGTTTTAATAGCGATAATATTGTTTTTTACAAAATATTGATTGGTGATGCCGAGTAAATCATCATCCGCCCCAAGTACCACAATAGCCTTGACCGGTTTTTCGGAATCAAAAAACACATTAAAATCCGGTTTTCCAGGAAGGCCGGCCAGAAAATCCCTTGCATTTTCAAGGGAAGGTGCCTGACAGGCACTTTTGAAACTTTCATCGCGGGATTGAGAGGATTCACCATCCACATCAATGGTCAACGATGTGGATTTTTTCCCGAGAATACCGACAAATGGAGAAATTTTTGATATTTGTCCGGATTTGCTGGAAAGGAGATAATCAGCGGAACCATCCGACAGGGTGACTTTTTGACCGCTTTTGACGGGATCGCCGATTTTAAACAAAGCATTGCCGGCATTTTCATCGGGCTGATCAATATAAAGCATGATCTGTTTCCCGGGTTTAATGCGGACAGGTTCTGCCTGTGCTTCATCAATAATTTCATATTGTAGTTTCGGTTTTACGAGTCCGAAGAATGATCTTTTAATCATGGATCAACCTATAACTGCTTGACTTATAATTAATTCATTTCCTCAAAAACTTGAGAATCTTCCGTCTTTTTGACTATAAAATGAGCGCTTTTTAAAAACCATGACATTTTTTACAGTCTGCGTCCGTCCTGCCCGGACGGACCCCGAAGTCTTCATGACAGCCGATACACTGATCATGAAATGCTTCCGTTCTTTTTCGTGGCGAATGACAGCTTGCGCAGTCATCCTTTCCGGGCACGACACCGGAATCTTCATGACAGGCGATACACTGTTTATGAAATGCCTGTGTACGTCCCGGCATAAAATCATCTTCAACACCGGGTTCATGGCAATCACTACACAATTGCGGTTCACCGCCATCTTCTTCATCATAATCGTGATGGCAGTCATTACATGAAAGCCCCATATCCATACTGTGCATACCATGATCAAATGTACCGTTATCTCCAAAGACCGGGATAGATTCACTATCGGACTGATGGCAACTACCGCATGAACCCGGGACATCGGACCGGCTGTCGTCATGGGCATGATGACAGTCAATACATTTTTTCCCATACGCATCACTATGGGTCTGATGGTCAAACAAAACATTTCCGCCAACTGTCTTAAACATCAGCCGAACGGGTGGCTCCGGCGACTTTGCAGGCACGGAACTGTAACAAAACACACCAACAACCAAACAGACAATCGCAAGGGCATAAACAAATTTAAGTTCATTCTTTGAAGACATCTATTGAGATTCCTTTCAATTGGGCCTGATACTTATACACAACCGATCACACGCTTCTATGAGAAGGCATCAACGATTAATCTTTCTAAGCCGCCCTTTGCCTTTCATTCATTACGGACACAAAAAAGACTAACATTTTATACAAATTTAAATTCAAAAAAAAAAATTATTATTATTTTACATAATTTTTGTCAAGATATTTATATCACATTGTTAATGACCCCAACAGGTATACTTTTGATATATTTTATTAACTGCCCTTAATCTGCTTTTCGCCTTAAAAATGTCGGTATATCGTAATCAATATAAGGTTCTCTTTTAGCAGCCTTTTCATTTTTAAATTTATTTATTTTCTTTACTTTGTGCGCTCCCTGATCAATCTTTCGTCCCTGGGCTTCTTCTTTTTTGCGAATATATGCCGGACGGACCAGTTCCGCGTCAAAATTTTTTAATTCTTCCGGGGTCGGATTCCGAACAACACCCCTTACCGCCTCACTGGGCCTGGAAACATCCCTGAAGGATGATCGCGGTCTCTGCATTTGGCCCTTTCCGTCTCCAATGCCGGTGGCAATAACCGTTACCCGAAGCTCATCACCAAGACTTTCATCAACCGCTGTACCCCAAATAATTTCCACGTCATCATCACCGATTTCATTATAAATTCTTTCAGACGCCTCGATGGTTTCCTCCATGGTCAACTCTGAATTACAGGTGATGTTCATCAGCACACCCCGCGCGCCCACAATAGAGTTGTCTTCAAGAAGCGGGTGAGAAATGGCTCTTTCCGCTGCTTCAATGGCCCGATTTTCACCACTTGCAACACCAATTCCCATAATCGCCATACCCGCCTTGGACATGGTCGCCTTAACATCCGCAAAATCGAGATTAATCAGACCTGGACGTAAAATAAGATCGGTTATGCCTTTTACCGAATGATTCAATATTTCATCCGCCCGTCTAAACATTTCGATCAATGTCGACTTTCTGGATGCCAATCCCCTTAATCGATCGTTGGGTATTGTAATTACGGTATCGGCCATTTCCTTTAACCGGTTGATTCCTTCTTCGGCCTGCTTACTTCTTTTTTTGGCTTCAAAGGCAAACGGTTTTGTGACCACTGCCACAGTTAACGCCCCAAGCTCTTTACAGATTTCCGCGATAACCGGTGCTGCGCCAGTTCCGGTACCACCGCCTAAGCCGGCAGCAATAAATACCATGTGACTGTCTGCCAGTGCTTCCCTTAAAACATCGGCTGACTCCAGTGCCGCATCCCTTCCGATATTCGGATCTGCTCCCGCCCCCAGGCCTTCAGTCAATGTCTCACCCAGCTGAATCTTCGTTTCCGCTTTTGCATAGGCCAGCGCCTGGCCATCCGTGTTGGCGACAATGAACTGAACCCCCTGAAGATTTGAATCAATCATGTTATTTACTGCATTACACCCTCCTCCGCCGACACCGATAACCTTAATTTTTGCCGAACTTTCTGCCTCTACATAAGTAAAGTCCATACTGCCGCCTCCTTGTATGTGTGTTTTTGGCTGTTCTCCTTAAGCCTTCAATATACTATAACGCTGACTAAATTATTTCCTTAAACCAGGTTTTCATCCGGATCATTATTCTGTTAAAAATATTGGCGTCCCGTATTCTGAATTTCTTTTTGGACTGATGTTTAGCGCCATACAGCACCAGGCCGACGCCAGTGGCATACATAGGACTGTTCACAACATCCACCAGCCCACTAATCCCCTGAGGGCTTCCCAATCGTACCGGCAGCTCAAACGTGGATTCCGCAATTTCTGCGATACCATCCAGCAGAGAAGCGCCGCCGGTGAGGACAATTCCGGAAGATACATAATCCTTCATCCCGGCCCGATAGATCTCCCTTTTCATTAACGTAAACACCTCTTCTACCCGGGGTTCTAAAATTTCCGCCAGGATCTGACGGGGGAGTTGCCGGGCGCCGCGACCACTGATATCAGATATTTCGATGGTTTCATCATTTTTGACCTTATCCGCCACGCAGGTACCATATTTTAATTTGATTTTTTCAGCTTCAGCCATTGGCGTCCGAAGCCCGACGGAAATATCATTGGTCATGTTATTACCGCCAAGGGATAAAACGAATGTATGCTTTATGTTATTTCCGGCAAAAATCGCCAGATCAGTGGTCCCTCCACCAATGTCAATAATCCCCGTGCCAATCTCTTTTTCCTGTGCGCTCATCACCGCTTCACTGGACGCGATCGGTTCCAGAATAATATCGCAAATATCCAGACCCGCCTTGTGCCCGCATTTGATAATATTCTGGGCAGATGTCACCGCCCCCGTCACGATATGGATTCTTGCTTCAAGCCTGACACCGGCCATTCCAACCGGGTTATGAATGCCCGCTTCGCCATCCACAATAAACTCCTGAGGAAGCACATGAATAACCTCCCGATCCATGGGTATAGCGACCGCCCGTGCCGCCTCAATTACCCGGTCCACATCTGCCTGGATAATTTCATCACCCTTGATCGCAATAATGCCGTTACTGTTAAAACCGGTAATATGCCCCCCGGCGATACCGGCATAAACGGCTGAAATCTCGCACCCGGCCATCATTTCGGCTTCCCTGACAGCCTTGTTGATTGACTCAACCGTTGACTCAATATTTACCACAACCCCCTTGCGCAGACCCACCGATGGATGCGTACCGACTCCGACAATATTGACATTATTATCCGATAATTCCGCGACAACGGCACATATCTTTGTTGTACCGATATCCAGTCCCACAATAATTTCTTCATGGTTTTTCACGTTAAACCTCCTTTTTATCCTTATCGGACAATTTCTCATTTCCGGGTCTTGCAACGATATGGTCCGGATTTCTCAGATCTATCTCTTTGATGAACGAAATTTCTTCATTCTGCTCAACATAAGATAAAATTTTTTTCAACCGGCTGTATTTCTTCCGATAGTCGCCGTATCCGAGCTGAATTATCCGTACCGGGCCATCTGTTTCAAGCGTTAATCCAATTTCCCGATCAACATTAATCTTTTTTATAATCGTATTCGGCAAAATCGCGTCTGATGATCTCCCGATATTCAATATTTCAAGCACTGAAACAAATACCGGCGAACCCGGTGTTTCCAGTGTTTTCCAGTCGGAATAGTCAATTCCGGACATTACCGGCATACCGGTAATGTCGGATGCCTGCGCTTCCTTAAAAATGACGCCGTCTTTGTTGATAAGAAACTGTTTGCCGAAATCAAGAACGGCCAAACCTTCCTGTTCCCTGATGCGGATAAAAATGCTCCCCGGAAATGTCCTGCGAATATCTGCTTCAGCAATCCAGGGATGGGCCAGCAATCTTTTTCTAACTATTTTTAAATTCAACGATACGAGATTGACCCCTTCTTCTATATCCGCTATTTTAAGAATCCGGTCACGGGTCAGCCGCTGGCCCCCTTCCACGGTGATTGTTTCAGCTTTGAAATAATCACACTGGGTGAACACATCATGGATAAATATAAACACCAGGCTCATGCCGATGACCATAAGCGCCAGAAATGTGCTTTTAAAAAGAATGCGTATGCTCTGTCTAATTGTCATGGCACGATTTTTAACAGGCTCTTTCTTTTTATACCGATTTTTTCTTGGTTGATTAATCCCCAACAATTTTAACTTCCGGCTCCAGCATGATATTGAATTTTTTTAAAACCGCTTCCTGAATAAGATTCATTAAGCAAAGAATATCTTCGGCAGATGCCCTGCCCTGGTTGACAATAAAATTTGCATGTTTTTCGGAAACCGCTGCATCCCCCACCCGTAAGTCTTTTCCTCGGGCCAGATCAATCAGCCTTCCTGCTGATTCCCGGCTATCCGGATTCCTAAAAAAACAGCCGGCTGAAGCAAACCCCGCAGGCTGTGTTTTTTTCCGTACGTTTAACATGTCATCCGCTTCTGCCTTTAAGCGCTCCGAGCGCTGAAGTGAGAGGGAAAACCGCCCCTCCAGAATCACACAGGAGGCTAAGTCCATGCTTTTTTCTTCGACAAACGAAAGGGACCGGTATGAAAACGTTAACTCACGTTTATCCACAAATTCGATGCAACCGGCCGGATTAATGATTCGGATGCTGTCCAGGACATTGCTCATATCACCTTTCCAGGCACCGGCATTCATCCGGAGAGCACCGCCGACCGTCCCAGGAATCCCCAATGCAAAATTCAACCCGGCAAGGCCTTGCTTAATTGCAAATCGGCAAAGCGTACTTAAACCGGCACCGGCCATCGCAGAAAGAATTGTTGAACCATGCTGAGAAATCGTTGCCAGATCCTTTGCCAGGCAAATCACGACCCCGCGAATCCCCTTGTCTTTAACCAGCAGATTGGTTCCCCCGCCGACGATAAAAAACGGCAGATCATTTTCTTTCAGCCACTGGACCAGCCAGGTTAATTCTCTTTCTTCAGTCACTGTTACAAAAGCATCTGCCGGCCCACCGACACGAAGGGTGGTATGGGCAGTCATCGGTTCATCAAATCGAACCCGATCGAAAAATCGATTTTTTAATTGTTGTTTAAACTTAGATTGTAGTGCCATAATACCCGCCATCAAGCGCTTTAATCAATGATTCTCCGCACTTCCAGACATCCCCCGCGCCAAGCGTCAAAACAATATCTCCTTGTTTTGCAACTTTTGCCAGATAATCCACTGCTGCCGGCATTTCATTAAAACACGTTACATCCTTGTGCCCGTGACTTTTAATACCTTCGCACAGCATCACGTTATTAATCCCTTTAATCGGTTCCTCGCCGGCAGCATAAACCGGCAATAGAACCAGCAGATCCGACTGATAAAAAGACCGGGTAAACTCATCATACAAAGCCTTTGTCCGCGAAAACCGGTGGGCCTGAAAAATCACGATCAACCGTCGGCCAGGCCAGCTTTTTTGAATAGCATCAAGGGTGATTTTGATTTCCGTGGGATGATGCCCATAATCATCCAGCACTTTGATACCGGCAATGTCCCCCTTGACTTCCAGACGCCGGGCCACACCCTGCAGATTTTCCAGGGCATACTGGATCTTCTTAAAAGGGATTTCGAGTTCAAATCCCACTGAAACAGCTGCCAGTGCATTGTAAATGTTATGGATGCCCGGCATATTCAATTCAACCTCACCGGAAAACGCATCATTGCGAAATACTTTAAAACGGCTCTGCATCCCGTCAAACGCAACATCCCGCGCCTGAATATCCGCCTGGGCACTCAATCCGTAGGTAACAAACCGTTTTTTTATTTTCGGAATAATTTCCTGAATAGACTCATTATCCAGGCACAACACAGCCAGCCCGTAAAACGGGATGCGATCGATAAAAGTTAAAAAAACCGACTTAATATTTTCAATATTTTCATAAAAATCAACATGCTCCAGATCAATATTGGTCACCACCGCAATGGTCGGAGAAAATTTTAAAAAGGAGCCATCACTTTCATCCGCTTCAGCGACAATAAAATCACCTTCCCCTAAAACCGCGTTGGTATTGATACTTTTTAATTTACCGCCGATAACCACGGTGGGATCAAGCCCCCCTTCGGCAAGAACACTGGCTACCATAGAAGTCGTAGAAGTCTTGCCGTGGGCACCGGCCACGGCAATGCTGTATTTTAACCGCATCAGTTCGGCCAGCATTTCCGCTCGCGGAATGACCGGCACGGAAGCTTCCAAAGCGGCCAGCACTTCTGGATTTTTCTGCCCAATGGCCGATGATGTCACCACGACATCCACGTCCCTGATATGATCAGCATGATGTCCTTTAAATATTGTACCCCCCAACTTTTCAAGCCGTTGGGTGACATCAGACATGGCAATATCAGAACCGGAAACACGATATCCCAGTGTCAGCAACAGTTCGGCGATGCCGCTCATTCCGATGCCGCCGATGCCGACAAAAAATATGTGGTATTGTTTTCGATACATAATTACCCTTGCTGGCTTCGTAAAAAGTCCAAATTCTTTGTTTCGCTGCATCCTTCGTGTCTTCATAGTACGATAAGTACAAATCATCACTCAGGATTTGCGCGCCTCGCCAGTCTTAAGATTTGGTGGAACTTTTTTCTTTGCCATCGAAATCCGACTTTCTACGAGTTTATCATTTTTAATAATCCGATAAATATCATCCACTATTGTTTCTGCCGCATCCGGGCGGCCAAACTTTTGAATTCTTGCTTCCATTTTTTCCTTTATTTCGGGATTTTCAAAATAGTACGCTATTCTTTGCGCAAGAATTTTCCCGGACAGATTTTTTTCAAAAATCATTTCAGCGGCACCCCCATCGACAAGGGCTTGTGCGTTGACAACCTGATGGTCATCTGTTGCAAATGGAAACGGTATAAACACAACTACTTTTCCGGTCACAGTTAATTCCGCAACGGTGGTCGCGCCCGATCGGCAGATGACCAGATCCGCCGATTGGTATCGCTCTGCCATGTTATCAAAAAAAGGGGCTACTTCGGACATGATGTGATGCTGCTGATAACCGTTGCCGACCGCATCCGCATCTTTTATTCCGGTCTGGTGAACAAACCGGAATTTTTCGGGATTTTTTAAGTAACGCAGACTTTCCAGCACAGCCTTGTTAATACTATGCGCCCCCTGGCTGCCGCCAAGAATCAAGACGTTGAACAACCGTTTTTCATTTTGCCGCCCTTTATGATTATTTTGATTAATCTCTGATGCTTGAACAATTTCATCCCGGACCGGGTTTCCGGTAAAAACGATTTTATGGTTACACGACGGGTTAAATCCTGTATCCGGAAAAGACACATAAATCTTTTCCGCCAATCCCGATAAAAGCCTGTTGGTTAATCCCGGGATACTGTTCTGTTCATGGATCACCCGATGAATCCGTAACATCCAGGCTCCGGCAATAACCGGTCCGGCGGAATACGCCCCCATTCCGATAACGATATCCGGTTTATACCCGATTAACAGCTTGAGCGAATCGATCATCCCTTTTGGGAGTCTGCACATGGCAACGAGTTTGGCAAAAATACGTTTACCTTTAATGCCTTCAACAGAAATCAGTTTTTTTTCAAATGCTGTTTTACCCAAAACCGTTTCTTCAATTTTTTTACCGCTGGTAACGAACAACACACGAGTTGCGGGCTGTCGTTTCATAAATACTTCTGCAATGGCAATACCAGGGAACAAATGCCCGCCGGTCCCGCCGCCGGCAATAACAATGCGCAGGTCTTTAAATGAACCCATATCCGGACTTTCTATCTCTTGTCCAAAATTGGTCACGGTCGCATCACCGTTTTTTTTTATTGTTTCTGAGATGCCCATATATTCATCAACACGCCGATTAATGCCAGGTTTATGACCAGCGAAGACCCGCCATAGCTCAAAAACGGCAGCGTCAGTCCTTTGGTCGGCAAAAGACTTAAGTTCACACCCATGTTGATCACTGCCTGCAATGCAATGGAAATGGTAATCCCCAAGGCAAGCAGGGAACCAAAAAAATCACGCTTTGATTGTGCAATCCCCAGGCCCCGCCACAGGATAACGAGGTAAAGGGACATCACGATAAGTATCCATCTTAAACCGCCTTCTTCCCCGATCACTGAAAAAATAAAATCCGTATGCGGATCCGGCAGATAAAACAGTTTCTGGTATCCCTGACCAAAGCCTTTACCCCAGATCCCCCCTGAGCCGAAACCCATTAACGAGTGAATCACCTGGTATCCCTCATCTTTGGGATATTTCCACGGGTCCAGAAACGACAGGCACCGTTTCAGACGATAATCGCTTGAAAAAATCAAAACAACCGCTGCCGGTAATACAAAAACCAGCGCGGACAGGCTCAAATGAGAAAACCGCACACGACCGGCAAACATGATCAGCCATGCCAACATCCAAAAAATGGCAACAGATCCGTAATCCGGCTGAAAAAGGATGAGTACGGAAAACACCAGTAAAATCAGTACATGCGGCATAAACCCGACAGAAAAACTTTCAATATCATCCTGTTTTTTGGTGAGGGAATATCCCATAAATACGATTAATGCGAACCGTGCAAACTCGACCGGCTGAAACCGGATACCACTGAACTGAATCCACCGGATGGCGCCTTTCGCCTCATGGCCCATGCCTTTAATTAAAACGATCCCCAACAATGCAAGAGCACCTGCGACCATGACATATGTCATGCTGCGATACAGCCGATAGGGGATATAACGGCATACCAGCATGCCAAATAAACCGAGTCCGGCAAATTTCAACTGTTTTGTAAAAAAATAATATTCATTGCCGTAATCATGCAATGCGATGGCGCTGCTGGCGCTGTACACCATGGCCACACCAATCCCCGTCAGAAAAAGAACCGGCAGAAGAATAGCCACGTCATAGGAAAGATAATTGCTTTTATGGTGTCTTCTTCTCATGACTTCTCACCTTTCGCCAGATCATGAGCGCCCCTTGTTAACTCGTCAATCGATCGCGCAAAATCCCGGCCCCGCTGGGCATAACTGTCGTACATATCAAAACTTGAACAGGCGGGAGACAGCAATACCGAATCTTGAGGCGCTGAAAACGAGGCCGCCATTTTCACTGCATGGGCCATGTCCACTGCCTTTACTGTCGGCACCATATCCGCAAACACGGTTTTTATTTTATCCGCGGCTTCCCCCATAACAATCAACTGTTTAACGCATTGGGCGATCCGGGGTCTCAGACTTTCATATCCGCCGCCTTTGTCCCGGCCGCCCATAATCAGGACAACTGGCGAAGAAAACGATTCTAAAGCCCTTGCCACCGCATCTACGTTGGTGGCTTTTGAATCATCATAGAAGGCAACCCGGTTGACGGTATCAATATATTCCACGCGGTGAGCCAGGCCCTTAAATTTTTTCAACGCCCCGTTGATTCCAGAAATGGTGCCGCCGACAGATAAAACCGCAAGACCGGCGGCAGACGCATTCTCCAGGTTATGGCAACCCGTCAGAGGGATATCCGTACAATCCACATGCTGATCACCACCATCCGGTGTATGAAAACAAATGGTTTGGTCCGATATCCATGCGCTGTATTCATTAGACTGCCGGCAGTTAAACGCATACCGCCGGGCAATCAGATTCTCTGAAATAGACAGAATGACGGCATCTTTTTCATTTATCACACAAATATCATTTGCCTGCTGATTTTCAAAGATTCTGGCCTTGGACCTTGCATACGCGGCAAAGTCCGGATATCGATCCAGATGATCATCCGTAATATTCAAAATAATACTGACCAGCGGCCTGAATTTGTTTATCGTGTCAAGCTGAAAGCTGCTGATTTCCGCGACAATAAAATCGGCGGCTTTCTGTTGATCGACCAACTCAATTAGCGGCGGGCCGAGGTTTCCCCCGGTCAGTGACTTAAAGCCGGACTGATTAAGCATTTCGCCGATCAGCAGTGTCGTGGTCGATTTACCGTTGGTTCCGGTAACCGCAATAATCGGTATGTTAATAAAATGATGGGCCAGTTCAATCTCCCCGATAACGGGTATATCTTTTTGCCTGGCCCGATGTACCGGTGCAATCGTATGCGGTACCCCGGGACTCAGCACGATGAGATCACAATTTTCAAATATTTCATCTTTATGCGGCCCCAGCTCAATGGAAATTCCAAGGCTTCTGATTTCAGACAGCAAATCGCCAAACGCATCTTCACTGCGATTATCAGCAGCAGTGACACGGCATCCCCGGCTGGTCAGAAATTTAGCCACGGAAATTCCCGATCTTCCCAGTCCAACCACCAAAATATGTTTATTTCTCAAATCCATTGAATTGTTTCTACAATACCTATCTCAGTTTCAGCGTACTGATTGATATCAACGCCAGAATAATAGCGATAATCCAAAACCGGACAATGACCTTGGATTCCGCCCATCCTTTTAGTTCAAAATGGTGATGCAAAGGTGCCATTAAAAATATTCGCTGTCCTTTGCTCATCTTGAAATACCCCACCTGAAAAATTACCGACACCGCTTCGATCACAAAAACCCCACCCACAATGATCAACAAAATTTCATGTTTGGTAATCACGGCAATGATGCCCAGCAGAGCGCCCAACGGCAAAGAGCCTACATCTCCCATAAAAATCTGGGCCGGATACGTGTTGTACCATAAAAACCCCAACCCGGCACCGGCCATGGCCCCGCAAATAATCGTGACCTCACCGCAACCGGCCAAATAATTAATCTGAAGATACTCCGCGAGTTTAATGTGACCCGTCACATAGGCAAACAACATATATGTTGCCGCAGCAATGATCACCGGGCCAATGGCCAGACCATCAAGCCCGTCGGTTAAATTAACCGCATTGGATGCCCCCACAATCACCACGATGGCGAAGAGGATATACCCCGGACCCAAATCCGGTGTAATGGTTTTAAAAAACGGCACCGTGACGTGGGTGTTAAATTCCGGATAAACATAAATCATCCCCCCGGCAATACCGGCGATGAGAATCTGAAGACAAAACTTGGCCCAACCACTTAATCCCAGATTGCGTTTCTGGATCTGTTTTAAATAATCATCGACAAAACCAATGGCAAAATAACCGGCTCCCACAAATAAAATAATCCATATATATAAATTCGTTAAATCTACCCACAGAATCACCGACACAAAAATTGCCAGCAGAATCAGCACGCCGCCCATGGTGGGTGTGCCGGCTTTATCCTGATGGCTTTCCGGGCCGACTTTCCGGATGAACTGACCGATCTGTTTTTCGCCAAGCATGCGGATCACCCATGGACCGAACACAAAACAGATCACCAGAGCGGTTAAGCTCGCACATATGGTTCGAAACGTAATATATCGAAATACGTTTAAAACCGTTATTTCCGGCTGCAGCATATTAAAAAGATGATAAAACATTAGTTTTTTATTTCCGGTTTATGCACCGATCGCCTCCAGCTGTTCAACGATTTCTTCCATCCCTGCGCCTCTTGACCCTTTCACCAGCACCCAGTCTTTGGGACCGAGAAATTTGACCAGGGATTCCACTAATTCCGGTTTTTCGCCGATGATGATATCCTGACCCGGCATACCCTGCTGCTGCGCTCCTTTTTTTACGGCATCTGCATAATCACCCGTCAGGAAAAGCCTGTTAACCCCTGACTGGACAGCGAACTGCCCGATACTTTCATGCAATCGCTGGGCGTCCCTGCCAAGTTCAAGCATGTCCCCGGCCACCAGGGCCCCTTTTCCCCGACCTTTTAAGGATGCCAACGTTTTTATGGCTGCTTTCATAGAACCGGGATTCGCATTATAGGAATCATCAATAATAAAAAATCCCGATTTCGACGCTTTGATATCCATCCGGCCTTTGACCGGCTTAAATGACTCAAGGCCTGCCTTTATTTCAATGGCGCTGAGACCGGCCAAATATCCGACCGCAGAAGCGGCCAGGGCATTTGACACCATGAACTGACCGGGAGCATTGAGTTTAACCGAAATTTTTTCATTGGGCAGCTCAAGCGTAAAAACCGTTGTATGTTCTTTTTTGGCAATATCCATGGCCCGGATATCAGCGCAAATCGACTGACCAAAATAGGATACCTTCCGGCGGGCCGTACCGCCGAGCTTCAGGCTGTAGGTGTCATCGCCATTTAATATAATCACGCCGTCCTGCTTGATATTTTCAATCAACTCCCCTTTGGCAGACATAATATTTTCCATGCTGCCCAGGCCTTCAAGGTGGGCCGGCCCGATATTCGTGATGACGCCAAGATCCGGGCGGCAGATTTGTGAAAGTCGCCGGATTTCACCGGGATGATTCATTCCGAGTTCCAGGACCGCCGCATCATGGGATTGATTCATCCGGAAAATCGTTAACGGAACGCCAAATTCATTATTTAAATTACCCTGAGTTTTAAGGGGGTTGAATTTCTGCCCCAAAACCTGCGCCGTCATCTCCTTGGTCGTTGTTTTGCCATTTGACCCGGTGATGCAAATGATCGGGATGGAAAACCGCTGCCGGTGAAATGCGGCCAAATCTCCAAGCGCGGCAATGGTATCTTCCACCAGAATACAGAAAACGTCATTTAAAACCTGATCTTTAATTTCCTGGGTAAACTTTTGCCGGTCAATGACAATGCCCCGGACACCCTTTTTGATAACATCTTCGATAAACCGGTGACCGTCATGATTCTGCCCATTGACCGCCACAAACAACTCATTTTTGGTTATACTTCTGGAATCAATGGATATTGTCTCAAAATGGACAAATTCTTTCCCAGCCACTAATTCCCCATCCGTGGCTGTCAGAATTTCATCAATTGTCCAGAAAATTGCGTCCATTAATTCACTTTCTGTAAAAGTCCGTCCAATGCTGCGGTTGCCTTTTTTTTATCATCAAACGGAATAGTCTTTGTTCCGATGATCTGATAATCTTCATGCCCTTTACCGGCAATCAATAGGGTGTCATCCGGTTTAGAAATCTTAATACCCAGATTAATCGCTTTTTCCCGGTCCGGTTCAATGACATACCCTTTTCCCAAAAATCCATTTTCAAGCTCGGACGGCCTGGATTCTTTCAGTGAGGCGGTCAACACCCCGTTGCGGATTTCTTCTATGATGGCATCCGGGTCTTCTGTCCGGGGGTTGTCAGACGTAATCACCACAAAATCGCTTAATTCGCCCGCGATTATTCCCATCTGGGACCGTTTCGCCTTGTCACGGTCGCCCCCGCACCCGAAAACACAGATCAATCGCCCGGGAATGACTGCTTTTAAGGTGGACAAAACATTTTCCAGTGCATCCGGGGTATGGGCATAATCTATAAATACGTGCCGGCCGGATTCATTGAAAATACGTTCCAGTCTTCCCGGGACATTTTCAAACGACGCAATTGCCTGACTGACTGATGCCGGAGAAATATTTAACGCCATGCCGGCGCCTGCCGCACAGATAATATTTTCAAGATTATAACGACCGATTAATCCGGACTTAAATTGAACATCATTCTCCTGAAACCGGATTTCGCCGCTCATACCATACTGATCAAACCGGATGTGTCGGGCACAGACATCACTGGAAGCATTCGAGCCCACGGAGATGACTTTGAAATTTTTCATCGCATCCAAAAATTCCATTCCCTTCGGGTTGTCCGTGTTGATCACCGCAACCGCATTGTTTTGCTTCGGACCTACCATTAAATAATCGGTAAAAAATCTTTTTTTACACAACCCGTATGCTGCCATATCTCCATGAAAATCCAGGTGATCCTGGCTCAGGTTGGTGTAGATACCCATATCAAACCAGCAGTGATAGATACGATTCAGGGCAACGCCGTGAGAAGACACTTCCATCACCACGTGGGTTACGCCAGCTGCCGCCATTTCAGCAAGAATCCTTTGAAGCTCCAGGGACTCCGGAGTCGTCAGCGGATTATCATAAACTTTTCCGTGATACCGATAATTAATGGTGCTGATCACACCGACATCCATGCCGCTTTCCAGCAAAAGGTGCTCGACCAGATACGCCGTTGTTGTTTTACCATTTGTGCCGGTTATTCCGATCAAATATAAATTTTCAGACGGACGATTGAAAAACATTGCCGAACCGGCTGCCAGTGCCTTTCGCGTATCTTCGACGGATATGACCACAGCCTCATCCTCAAGCGTTTGCCTGGCATCCCTTTGTTGAGCAGCATCAACCACAACAACCGCAGCGCCTCTTGAAACGGCATCCCGGATATACCGGTGACCATCTGTATGCTGCCCTTTAATCGCAAAAAACATCCCGCCCGGGCGCACGTCATTTGATCGATAGTGAATTGATGTAATTTCAGAGCGCGATAAGGCATTCCACTGATCCGCAGAAAATCCGTTAATTCGGGCAGTTTTCATCGAATCGATTAACCGTGAAAGCTTCATGCGCCTGCTTCTCCGACACGATTTGAGACGTTTAGCTGTTCTTTGGGGATGCTCGGGGGGATATTCAAATAATTAAATGCCTCATGAACGATCTCCCTGAATACAGGGGCTGCCACGACCCCGCCATAATGATGTTTCTGGGGCTCATCGATAACGACCAGGACTGCCAGTTCCGGAGACTGTGCCGGCGAGAACCCGACAAATACTCCGTTATACTCACAATTTCGATACGTTCCGTTCGCATTGATTTTCTGTGCGGTCCCGGTCTTACCGCAAACTGTGTAACCGGCCGGGACTGCCTGGCCACCGGTCCCATCCGGTTCTGTTACTGCATTCATCATTTTCATCAACACCCTGGCCGTCCCGGGCATAATCACTTTTCGTTTCTCTCTGGGATTAACGCTTTTTATAATATTACCGTTTACATCCGTAATCGCCTGGACGACATAAGGCGTCATCAATACCCCGTGGTTGGCGACTGCTGAAATTGCCGCAATCAGCTGAATCGGTGTCACGGTAACGCCCTGGCCGAAAGCAATGGTGGCATTATCAATTTTTTTCCACCCCTGATAATGCCGTAAAAGCCCCTTTACTTCACCCGGGCAGTTAATTCCGGTTTTTTCCCCAAATCCGAAATCAATCAGCGTATCATATAATATCTTTGGGCCGATCATCTCCGCTATTTTTACCGACCCGATATTACTGGAATATTTCAGCACATCGTGAACCGTCAAAAAGTCATACGCATGCGTGTCATTAATCGTATTCCGCCCGATTCTATACTTTCCGTTTTCGCAATTAATAATCGTATCCGAATCACACAGACCGGACTCCAAAGCGGCAGCAACCAAAAAAACTTTCAAAGCAGACCCCGGCTCAAAGGTATCTGTCACCGATCGGTTGCGCCATGTTTGAATGGGAAACGAATTAAATGAATTCGGGTTGTATGTCGGATAATGTGCAATGGCCTTTACCGCACCCGTTTCCGGAACCATCACAATAGCAAGGCCACATTTGGCATTATTTTCTTCCACTGATTTCTGCAAAGCGGTTTCCGCGATATACTGGATGGTCATATCAATGGTTAATATGATGTTATTCCCTTCGTATCCCGAAGAACACATCTCCTGGTGGTCAAAAATCCGCCCCATGCGGTCCTTGATAATCGTCCATTGACGCAGATCCCCCTGCAATTCATCATTAAAATACTGCTCCAGACCATCCAGGCCGTATCCATCGACCCCCACAAATCCAATTAACTGTGCTGCCAATGTTTTACAGGGATAAACCCGTAAATAGGACGGGTCATATTCAAATCCTGACAGCTTCAGGGACCTGAGCGTCGCTTCCCGCATCGGCGTCACTTTACGATCCAGCCATATAAAATCCTTGTCCGCAGAAAACTTTTCATACAGCACATGTTCATTCAAATTCAGTGCCTTAGCCACTTCCCGGGCCAATTCCTGTTTGGCCGGTGTTGCTGTTTCATCTTCACTTTCTATATCCCTGGGATGCACACCGACTTCAACAACGCTGGTGCTGATCGCCAGTTCACGATAATTGGCATCAAATATGGCACCGCGTTTTCCCTGGCTTTTCTTTGATTCTTGATATTGTTGAGAGGCTCGCCTGGAGAGCATGTCACCTTTGATGACCTGCAAATAAAAAACCTGAATCCCCACGATCACATACAAAAAAGTCAAAAATCCGCCGATGACAACAATGCGCCGGTTTCTGAATTTATTTCTATGCTGCTCAACTTTTGTCGAATTCATGGGATAATGATTACCTGTCCGGGTTTCGGAATTATCAGTTCAAATTTTTCTTTGGCTATTTTCATCAGGATCTGTGGCGAGCGAAGGTGAACCAATTCAATTTTTAAATTCTTCTGCATATTCATCAAGTTTTGCTGTTTATTCATTGCGACCGAAATTTCATAACCGGTTTGAATGCACTGCACGCCGCACCACGTTTTTAAAAAAAATGCCACAATGAAAATCGAAAAAAAAACAAAGCTCACCACAATCACTCGCGGCGTCAATAGATTGGGTTTTGATTTTCTATTGAACTTCATCGTGGGAATCTATAACAATACAGTCGTTGCAGCATGAGGTGGACGATGCAATACAACCGGTACGGCAACTGTCCGGCACGACAAACCGATCAATGCATATTCCCGGCGCGAAAGCACATAAAATAAGCATAGAAACCACAAGGCCCATTACAAAAAAGACTTTTAATCTACCCATCCCCCCCCCCTGTCATAGATACCTCAATCCCATGCGCCCCGTCGTCGGGTATCCCAGTTTTTCTGCGGCTCTCAAGCATGCACTTCTCGCCATTGGATTGATATTGACTTCTTCTTCTGTTGGACGAATCACTTTACGGGTCAAAATCCTGACAATTTGTTTCTTTTTGCAGACACATTTCGGAAAATCCGGCGGGCAGGTGCATTTGCCCTCCAGGCCCTTGAATTGTCTTTTTACAATACGATCTTCAAGGGAATGAAAAGACAGGAAACAGATTCTCCCACCAGGATTTAAAAACTCGACGGCACCCGCTATAAACGATTCCAGGACTTCCAGTTCATTGTTAACTGCGATGCGAAGGGCCATGAATACTTTTGTGGCAGGATGTTTCCGTCGTTTATGCATCGATCGATTCGGAATCGCACCACATACAATTTCAGACAGATCCGTACTGGTTCGTATTCTTTGCCCGGTGCGTACGGTAACAATCCGACGGGCAATCTTTTTTGCCCATCGTTCCTCGCCGTAGCTTTTGAAAATTCTTTCGAGACTTTCTGCGGTCTCATTATTGATTATATCTGCTGCGGTGACGCCGGAGGCGGCATCCATTCTCATATCAAGGGGCTCGGACTTTAAAAAGCTGAAACCACGACCACTGTTTTCAATCTGGTTGAATGAAAGGCCGAGGTCTGCAATGATTCCATCGACCTTGCAGATATTTAATTGTGAAAGGATATTCGGAAGGTTGACATAATTATCATGAATCAGGCGAACATTTGAGGAATAAGGCTTAAGCACCTGCACTGCGTTTTGGATTGCATCGGCATCCTGATCAATTCCGATTAACAATCCATCCGGTTTTATCTTTTCCAGTATGGCACGGGAATGTCCTGCACCGCCGACCGTGCAGTCCACATAGCATTTTCCCGGCTTGCAATTCAGATACGCCATCACTTCACTGCGCATCACGGGTATATGTCGATAAATCACGACTATAGCCCTAATTTTGCTATTTCGTTTCGGACCTCCTCTATGTTCATATCCTCATCTTCCATCAGCTTATTTTCAGCATCCCACTTATCCAAATCCCAGATTTCAAAATGATCTGTCACGCCGGCAAGCACTATATCTTTCTCCAGCGCCGCATAAGTTCTTAGCTTCGGCGGAATCAAAATCCGCCCCTGCTTATCAAGGGGACATTTTGCCGCATTCCCAATAAAAAAGCGCCTGAAACGGCGCATAGATTCACTTTTTTCAGCCTGAGAGTCCATCTTCCCCACAACCTCGCCCCACCGACCATAGGAATAAACGAACAGTGCCTTGTCCATACGGGAAACCACCACACCATCACTACCCATAACCTCCAGCACCTGCCGGAACCTGGAAGGGACAATGATTCGCCCCTTTGCGTCAATAGTATGATCTGAAGCCCCAAAAAAACCGTCCATGAAACAAGCCTTCCCCCATTAGCATCCACTTTAACCCACTTTTGTTCCAATAATATAGAAAAAGATAAAAATGTCAAGCAAAATAGTAATATTAATTTTATTTTTTTCTAATAATTATTGAATATTAAAAAGTTAAATCTCAAAGTGGAGCTTTGTGGATGGATATTTCAAATAACCATACAAACACCACAAATTCAACCCCAAAACAAAAGAAATTAGAATCAGACCCGACGCACCTCAAGTAGAGAATTAAATTATCTGGTTATCCACTTCAATTAAGTTCCATAAAAATCTTACTCAACACCATCGTATCTCATCAACTCTGAACTGACGCATTTTGCAAAATACGAGATACCAGAAAGTATTTTGCCCTGTAGGGGCCGCACATTTCAGCCCAGGGCAACGCCCTGGGTCTTTGGTTAATTGAGTTTAGCCCTGAAAGGGCGTGACATGATTTTGCCAAGCCCTATTAATTCATTTCATTAACATTTTGTCACGCCCTTTCAGGGCTGAATCTATTTTCGATCTGTTCCCAGGGCGTCGCCCCGGGCTGATATATCATGCCCCTTCAGGGCTTTTCCTCTAACTCCCGGATAACCATTGAAAATTCAATCAATACATTTCAATATATTATACAATATCAAAAAGTTGAGACGACAACTGAAGCGAAGTGGATAACCAGATAAATCATTTTTAAAAGCAGTCTATTCTGCCTGCCCTGATTCCCCTCAGCCTTCAGTCTATATACCTGAGTAGTTATTTGTTATTCATGATGCCATCGGAAGATGATTCCAGTTGGTGGTATATGCCGGAGAGCGCTGTCGGGAGAGGGGCTGCCATTTCTGGTTCGATAGCAGACCGGCTGCCGCATATTTAATTGTGCCGCGGCCCATTTCCGAATTGATCGTGTCTACTGCTTGCATGAGATGTCGGGATCGCTTCCGGTTTCGTGTATCAAAAAGACCGGTCTGTATCGGAGATTCGCAGACAAGGTCTTTGAAGATGATTCCTGCCTTTTTATATAAAATTCCGGGTTTATGAATTTCCCGCAGACACTGGTTCGCATAATGGATTAATTCGGGTGTGTCATTGGTAGGGACCGGCAGGTGAGCGGTTGCGGTATGAAAAGTGTAGTGTGCTCTAAACCGGTTGCTTGCGGCAAATACAAGCATCATGTTGGCCGCAGATCCTTGTGCCCTCAACTTTTCAGCTCCCCTGGAGGTGTACGCAGCAATCGCGGTTTTTAGATCTTCAAAACAATCGAGTTCCGTGCGAAAGGTCTGGGATACGGTAACTCCTTTTCTGGGGGTCGGCTGATTTTCGAGCAGATAACAGGGAATGCCCCGCAGTTCTTGTACCACCCGAACGCCGTTAATTCCCATTATTTTCTGTATCCATTGTTCATCCATACGGGACAATGCCAGGGCAGAGGTGATGCCGTATTTGTTGAGCCGGGCGGCATACTGATGTCCGATTCCCCAGATATCATTAATACTGACTGCTTTAAGCGCTTCTTTAATATCCGGCGTGGTGGCTAGTTTCAACACGCGTCTGCTGCGGTTCCGGGTTTCGATAGTTGATTTTTTGGCCAGGCGGCTGGCGATTTTTGCCAGGGTTTTGGTCGGTGCAATGCCGATGGCGACCGGAATCCCGGTCCGTTGCTCCACAGTGGCGGCGATTTGCTGGCCGCGATCGGCCAGGGTATTTTGCGGGAAATCGGAAAGATCCAGAAACGCTTCGTCAATGGAATAGATTTCAATTTGGTCTGTAAACCGGGACAACGTCTGCATGACGCGTCGGGACATGTCCCCGTAAAGTGCGTAGTTGGATGAGAAGACCGCAACCTGGTGGGCGTTGATCAGGTGACGGATTTTAAAAGCCGGCGCGCCCATTTTAATCCCAATGGCTTTTGCTTCTTCTGAACGGGCGACCGCACAGCCGTCGTTGTTTGAAAGGACAATTACAGGTCGGTCCGAAAGTTTTGGGTTAAAAACCCGCTCGCAGGATACATAGAAGTTGTTGCAGTCGACCAGTGCGAACATGGATTTCATGGGATGTAATCCTTGACGGATTCGTAAAAAAGTTTTGTGACGCCGCAGCGCGGTGTTGTTTCAAAAAACAATTTTTATAGTGTAGGCCGGGTTTCTTACCCGGCGCTTGACATGTTCCATTTGTCGGGAAAGAATCCCGACCTACATTTTATTCCACTGGCAAGAATGAAGTTATTTTAGCCTTTAGCCTTCAGCCTTCAGCCTTCAGCCTTCAGCCTTCAGCCTTCAGCCTTCAGCCTTCAGCCTCTTACCTTCTACCTGTCTTAATCAAAGTGAATGCACCACATGGACCACCACCCCCCAGATTTCACAGTCCATGCCATCGGTGAGTTCGATTGCATTATACGC